>JBQCFA010000555.1:0-2054 GCA_051959695.1 Rhizobiaceae bacterium | reverse complement strand
GCAAGGCCGTCAACGACGGCCGCATGCCCGACGTCATCCGCACCATCCGCGGCGCCGGCTACTCAATCCAGGAAGCCTGATCCGACCTCACTGCGCATAGGGATACCAGTATTCCGCCGCCGGCGCGCCGCGTTCTATGCGGACGAAATTGTTCGCGAAGACACGATAGGGCGCGCTCCATTCACCGTCGGGCCATTTGATGCGGATGGAGGCGCGTTCCGCCGTACCCAGTCCGACATGGACGAAGCCGGCATGCCCGGAGGCGTGGCCGCCGCCCACTTCGATCGTTTCGTTCGTCGTATGCGTTCCCCAGCGCACCGAGATTTCCGCCCCGACGGCGTCTTCGTTGACGCCTTTCTGGTGGAGCTCGACGGAAACGAAGTTGCCCATCGGCCGTGTACCGAAGGGGGTTTCGGCGCCCAGATTGCGAAACAGGCTCGCTCGCTGCCCGCGGTTGATGACGAGCAGGTCGAGCATGCCATCCATGTTGAAGTCTTCCACCACCGCACCGCGTCCCTTGGTCGGCAGGTCGATACCCGCCTCGTGGCCGGCCTCGAGGAACGTGCCGTCCCATTGCCCCAGGAGAAGGTTGTCCGGGTCGACTGATGCGAAATCCGGCATCTGCTCGACATTGCCCTTGGCGATATAGAGGTCGAACAGCCCGTCATTGTTGAAATCGGCGAATTCGGAATGCCATCCCGTCGAGGGCTTCAGATCGTTGCCTTCGTAGGGTCGATGCGCCGTTGCCCCCTTTTCGAAGGCCATGTCGCGGTAGACGGGCTCACCTTCCTCGGCGTCGCGGTCGAGCGCCTGCAGCTTGGTGTCACCCATGGAGGTGATGGCATATTCGGGATAGCCGTCCCCGTCGAGATCGGCTTCGGCGATGCCCATACCCCATATGGTGAGATGTCGCCAGCCGTCGGCGCGGGTGTAGAGCCTCGGCGGCTTGCCCGGATCGATGCGCCAAAGCTGCTCCTCGCCGCCACGATAATATTGCCGGTCGTTTGCGATCCTGAGCGATGGCGTGCCAGACTTGTCCCAGTCGGTGAACAGCATGGAGAGTGCGCAGTATCCCGGCTTCAGCGGCAAAGGCGCCGAATAGTCCGGCACCTCGCCGCGCTCCGGCCGGTAGAGCATATTGTCGGAGCAGGTGCCCCAGGGCGATCCCGGCGCGCTGCGATCGACATAGTTGCCGAAGGCGAGCGTGGGGAATTTCTGGCCCGCTTCGAACGTCGCGGCGAAAGACGTTGTCCAGCTCCTGCCGCCGTCAAATGCCATGACCCGGTTCGCCTTGGTGAAGGTGCAGTCGGGTCCGCCCTTCAGGATGACGTTCTCGCCCAGCCTCAGCAGCACGAGGTCCCGGTAGCCGTCATTGTCTATATCGATCGCGTAGGCCCCGAGAACGTTGATCAGATCGCGAGGCTCGGCGTCGATCGGCTTCGCCTCGAAGTGGAGCGCGCCGCCGATCTCGCTATGGTTGACGTAGAGGGTGGCCGGATTCTTGCCGCCGGCGACAAAGAGATCGGGAAAACGGTCGCCGTTGCAGTCGAGCGATGCGGCTCCGCCGCCCACGAAGAACTCCCAAGGCCCGCCATAGACATGGTCGATGCCGGCGACGAGCGCCTCCTCGTGCATTTTCGGGACGTCGTTGGGAATTGGCCTGGGCGGACGCTCGTCCGCCGAAACCGAGAGCGGCAAGAGAATGCAAAGGCCGAGGATCGCTGTCCCGAGCGCCCCGCCCCGCCCGCGCCATCGTCCATCCTTGACAGGCATCCGCATAAAGCCCGTCATGGCTCGATAACCAGCGTCCGCAGGAAGGCGATCAGCGCTTCGCGATCGGGGTCGGGAAGCGCTGCATAGGCGTCCCGCGCCTTTCTGCCTTCGCCGCCATGCGCACGAATGACGACGTCGAGGGACGGCAGATCGTTGCGGTGTCCGTAGGGTGCGGTTGAAGCAACGCCCCACAATTCTCCGGTCATGAACACATCCCGCTCGACGAAACGCTGCGCCAGAAGTTCGTTGCCGAGCGTCGCCACCTCCTGGTCGGCGATCTT
>JBQCFA010000554.1:0-3413 GCA_051959695.1 Rhizobiaceae bacterium | reverse complement strand
CGCCGCGGCGAACATCATGCTCCTGTCGGTGTCGGTCTGGGCGGGAGCCGACGAGGGAACGCGCAATGCTTTCCATCTGGTTTCCGCGCTGCTGGCGCTACCCGCCGTGGCCTATTCGGGACGCCTGTTTTTCCTGTCCGCCTGGGCGGCCCTCAAATCCCGCAGGACGAACATGGACGTGCCGATCTCGATCGGCATCCTTCTAGCGCTTGCGCTCAGCCTGTACGACACATGGCGGGACGGGCCGCATGCCTATTTCGACGCCGTCACCACACTGATCTTCTTTCTGCTCGTCGGTCGCACCCTCGACCATGTCATGCGACGCAGGGCCCGAACGGCGGTGCTTGGCCTCGCCAGAATGATGCCGCGCGGCGCCACCGTGATCGCGGCCGATCGAACAAGAACTTACAAGCCGCAGGGGGAAATCGAACCGGGCGAACGAGTGCTCGTCGCCGAGGGGGAACGGATTCCTCTCGACGGAACCGTGGTCTCCGGCGCGGCCGACCTCGATGCCGCGCTCGTGACAGGAGAGGCGACGCCGGTCACAGCACGAAGCGGCGACGCGGTGCTGTCGGGCATGCTGAACCTCAACGGTTCGCTCGAGATCGAGGTTACGCGGCACGCTGGCGAATCCTTCATTGCGGAAATGATGCGGATGATGGAGGCCGCCGAGCACGGACGCGCCCGCTACAGGCGCCTCGCCGACCGAGCCGCGGCGCTCTATTCCCCGTTCGTCCATTCGCTTGCAGCCGCGGCGTTCCTGGGCTGGATGTGGGCAAATGGCGATTGGCATCGTTCGCTGACGGTCGCCATCTCCGTGCTCATCATCACCTGCCCCTGCGCGCTGGGGCTGGCGGTGCCGATGGTCCAGGTTGTCGCGGCACGACGTCTGTTCCAGCGCGGCATCGCGTTGAAGGACGGAAGTGCACTTGAGCGTCTGGCAGAAGCCGATATCGTGGTCTTCGACAAGACGGGCACGCTGACACTCGGCGACCTTCGCGTGACGGAATGTAGTGTCCTTCCCGGGAGAGATCTTGACGCCGTGGTCGCCCTAGCGAGCCTGTCGCGCCATCCCGCCTCACGGACCATCGCGGCTCTTGCGGGAACGCTTGGCCGGCCACAGATTGAGGAATTCAGGGAAGTTCCGGGTTGCGGGATCGAAGGCCGCATCGACGGGACCCTCTACAGGCTAGGCCGTCCGGACTGGGCGCTCAACAGCCGGCCCGCGGCTCCGGGCACGGACGAAGCCAGAGGAACCGTCGTGTCGCGGGACGGCGCCTTGGCCGGGTATTTCGAATTCTCGGATGTTCCCCGTCCGAAGGCTGGTGAAGCGATAAAAGCGGTCCGCGGTCTTGGCCTCGAGGTCGAGATGCTGTCCGGCGACCACCGTGAAGCGGCGGCACGGGTGGCATCGTCGCTAGGCATCCAGAAATTCCAGGCCGGCCTTCTGCCGCGGGAAAAGATCGCGCGGCTGGGAGAACTCGTCCGCGAAGGCAGAAGGCCCCTCATGGTGGGAGACGGGCTGAACGACGCGCCCGCCCTCTCGGCCGCATACGCCTCTATGGCTCCCGCTAGCGCGGCCGATGTCGGACGCGCGGCGGCCGACCTGGTCTTCTTCGGAAGCGGCCTGATGGCGGTTCCGGAGAGCTTGCGGACCGCGACGACGTCGCGCCGTCTCGTCCGGCAGAACCTAGCGCTCGCCGTCGCCTATAATCTGTTCGCGATCCCCTTGGCACTGGCGGGGTACGTCACGCCGCTGATGGCCGCTGTGGCGATGTCCACGTCCTCTGTTCTGGTCGTTGCCAACGCGCTCAGGTTTGCGTCTGTAAAAGGACAGATGGCCGGATACAAAATGCCGAAGACCGCACCGTTTCGAGCGGCGGAGGCAGCGCGTTGACGGTTCTGGTCTGGCTCATTCCGATCGCATTGACGATGGCAGCCGTCGCTCTCTTTGCGTTCCTGTGGTCAATGCGAAACGGCCAGTACGAGGATCTTGATGGCGCCGCGGAGCGTGTGCTTATCGGCCAGGAGGAAGACCGGCCCCTAGCGGATGACAGTCGTGACGGTAACCATTAGCTATTTCTGAATGCAAAACATCCGTAGTAAGGTCATCGATTAAAGACGGCATCCTATCCGCCTCCAGCTGCCAACAGGTCTGAAGCCGTAGTATCCAGTTCCGCGGCCAGTCTCGCCAGGATAGCTACGGTCGGATTTCTTACCCCACGCTCGATGCCAGACACATAGGTACGGTCTATTCCTGCTCTATTGGCAAGTTCCTCTTGGGATATGCCGACGCGCGCCCGCGCCAAGCGCAGGTTGCGAGCGAGCACGGTATGAACGTCGTCCATGGCCGAGACGTGGCCACAGCGACGACAATCATCCCACGGACGATAGTCTACATTCAGAGTTAACGAAGTTGCTCGTAGACTATCGTCTACAGGCCTCGGTGATCCGCATCGTAGCCCCTTTTCTGTTAGAGCGAGAGGGCAGCAGGGATGCGCCTCGATCCGGATGGTGATGAGATTCCACGTTCCTTGAGCGCGACGGGCCGATCGGTTCGCCTCTATCTGGCTGATGGCATACCGGCCGGCCTGACTGTCGCCGAGATCGGCAATTGGAGCGGCAAGGTGCTGGCGGCGCCGAGGGGAAGGCTGGGCGAGTTGCTGAAGCGCAGCGAAGCCTGTCGCACCGGTATCTATATTCTGACAGGACCAGATCCGGAACGGCTGGGTGGAACCATTGCCTATATAGGCGAGGCAGACGATGTGGCAGCGCGTCTGCGCATCCATCTCCGTTCTGGAGACAAGGACTTCTTTACCCGGCTGGCGATCGTGGTCAGTTCCGACGACAATCTGACCAAGGCGCATGTCCGCTTCATCGAAAGCAAACTGATCAGGCTAGTGCGGCAGGCTGATATTGCATCATTGACCAATGGCACCGATCCGGACTTCCAGCGCCTTCCCGAAGCCGACCGTGCGGATATGGATTTCTTTGTCGAGCAACTGACCCTCGTGCTGCCGATCGTCGGTTTCGACCTGTTCCGGCGTTCCGTGCAGAAAACTGCATCTGAGGGTGCATCGAACATGGATGATGACATCATGTTCGTCTTCGCCACTGCAGGTGCATCGGCAACAGCACGTGAGGCCGAAGAAGGCTTTGTCGTGCTGGCCGGCTCCACCGCCAGGCGCACGCCGACGGAGACATTTCCTGTGGGTTATCTCGCGCTTCGGAATCAGCTCATCGCGGACGGCAAGCTGGCAGACGGGCCGACCTCTGACCTCTACACCTTCACCTCCGACGTAGTGTTCTCTAGCCCGAGTGCGGCGGCATCAATTGTGGCGGCACGCAGCGCCAGCGGTCCAAGGGAGTGGAAAGTCGAGGGCACGGGCCAGATGTACAAGGACTGGAAAGCG
>JBQCFA010000553.1:0-4090 GCA_051959695.1 Rhizobiaceae bacterium | reverse complement strand
TTCTTTCTATGCACGATTTGCCGCGTCGGGCCCCTTGGCCGGGCTCCACGAAAAAGCCACGGCGCTTCTGGCGCCCGAACTGGAAACCTCAGCTGCGTTCATGCCCCACATCTCGCTCCTCTACGGCGCCGACGACGGCGCCGAAAAGGAGGCGGCGCGTCGGCGCTGGCAAAAGCAGCTCGCCGGCCGGCTGATCCGCTTCGACCGCATCTGCATAGCCGCGGCGGGAAAGGGTATCGAGATCCAAGACTGGGCGATACGTTCGACAGTACCGCTTGGATCGTGAGAAGGCGCTGGAAATGACCTTCGACGACAGCCATATGGATACGCTTACCGACCTCCTGTCGGAGACAGCGAAAGCCGAGATCATGCCTCGCTTCCGCCGATTGGAGAGGAGCAGCGTCAGGCGCAAGACGTCGCGCGACGATCTCGTCACCGAAGGCGACATCGCGGCCGAACGGGTGATTTCCAGAGCGCTTCGCGAGCGATATCCGGGCGCGCTGATCGTCGGAGAGGAAGCGGTCAGCGAAAACGCCGCGTTGCTCCTCGGTCTGGCGGACGCCGATCTCGCCTTTATTGTCGATCCGATCGACGGCACATTCAATTTCGCCTCGGGGCTGCCTCTGTTCTGCGTCATGCTCGCCGTCACGGTGAAGGGCGAAACGGTCGCTGGCATCATCCATGACCCGGTCGGCGGCGACTGGGTTCTTGCCACGCTGGGGGGCGGCAGCTTCACGCGCGACGCAGCCGGCGCCCTGGCGCCGGCCAGGGTGGCCGATCCGGTCCCAGTATCCGAGATGACGGGCGCCCTCTCCTGGCAGTTTCTCGCCGAACCCGACCGCAGCCGCGTGGCGGCGAACTACACACGCTGCCTGGCGCCGATGAACTACCGTTGCGTCGCGCACGAGTATCGGCTGCTCGCCCAGGGCCACGCGGATTTCGGCCTCTACACGAGCCTGATGCCCTGGGACCATCTGGCGGGGACGCTGATCCACGCGGAAGCCGGCGGCCATGTCGCCAAGCTCGACGGCACCCCCTACCGGCCAGGGGACGCTTCCGACGGCCGTCTTCTGGCTGCGCCGGACAGCAACAGCTGGCGCGAATTGAAGCGGCTGCTGTGGGACGCCTGATGACGGAACGGCACACTTATGATTCTCGCGTGGTTTCGGAATTGAAATTCGTCCACAATTCTCGATCCCTTCTATAACGAATCCAAATCCACCACACCGGGCTTCACGTCGCGGATGATGGCGGTCAACGAGCGGCCTTCGGAAGTACCCCTCATCCGTCGCCTGCGGCGACACCTTCTCCCACAAGGGGAGAAGGGGAGACTGGCCCTGCCAGCTACGTAAATCGCCCGCATCGGTGACTGGCCGGAGGTCCTGGCGCCGAATAGCCCTCGGCCGGGAGTGCCGCGCCTGCGCGTACTCCTTTTTACGCACGCCAACCGCCGATTTGGCGCGATGACGGTGACAAGCCTTTTGCCGATCATCGACCGCAGGACCAGCCGCCGCGCCTGGCGAGAAAAGGGACCGCATGACCGCCGTAAGACGCGCGCTGCTCATCAGTACCGCGGACCGTTATTTCACCTATGCCAGCAGCTTCGCCGTCGCCGCGGCCGTGTCGCGCATCCTCACCCCGGCCGAAATCGGCGTGTCCGTCGTCGGCATCGCGATCCTCGGCATCGCACTCTCGGTCCGGGAGTTCGCCAGCTCGAGCTTCCTGATCCAGCGCGAGGCGCTGACCCGCGAGGACGTTCGCGCCTCCTTCACCGTGATGCTCGTCCTGACCGCGATCGTCGTCGTCGCGCTCCTCGCCGCCACGCCCGCGCTGGCGCACCTCTACGGCGAGAAAAGGCTGATCGGTTATTTCCACGTCATCTGCGTCTGCCTGTTCCTCGATCTGATATCCGTCCAGGTTATCACCTTGCTCAGGCGCGACATGGCCTACGGGCGCATCGTGGCGATCGACGTCGCCGGAGCGGTCGCCGGCGCGGCGACCACGATCGTGCTTGCCCTGTCCGGGTTCAGCTATATGAGCTTCGCCTGGGCATGGCTCGCGACCAGTCTCGTCACCGGGGTCATTTCGATCGCGGCGCGTCCGCAGCTATGGATGTTCAGGCCCTCCCTCGACAACTGGCACGGCATGGTCCGGTTCGGCGGCTACAATGGGGGCACCGCGATGCTGTACAAGATCTACGATACGGTCCCCTACATGCTGCTGGGCTCAGTGCTTTCGCCGCATGCCGCCGCCGTCTTCAGCCGCACCCTTATGATCTGCCAGCTTCCCAACAAGTTCATCCTGGGCGGAGCCGTTTCGGTCGTCCTGCCCGCCTTCTCCGAGGAGATCAGGCGGGGCAGGAGCCTGAAGTTGCCCTACCTGCGGTCGCTGGAGATCATCACCGCCCTCTATTGGCCGGCACTCCTGGTGCTGTCGGTTCTCGCGGACCCGGTTGTCCGGATCGTTCTCGGCGGCCAATGGCAGGAGGTCGTGCCGCTGGTCAGGATCGTCGCCCTCGCCTCCCTGTTCGCCTTCAGCTTCGAGGTGAATTATCCCGTCATGGTGGCGATGGGCGCCATAAGGGATTCCTTCCTGCGCGCGCTGGCCACCTTTCCCGCTTCCGCCGCGATCCTTGTCGGCGCCATCCTCGCAGGCGGCCTGCAGGCCGCGTCGTGGAGCATGATGTTCATCATCCCGTTCCAGGCGATCGTGGCGATCGCCTTCGTCAGACAGCGTCTCGGCATACGCTATGCCGACGTGGCGCTCGCCTTGTGGAAGAGCGCCGTAACGGCGCTGTCGAGCGCGGCCGCACCGGTCTGCGTCCTCCTTGCGTCACCCGACTGGCGGCTCTCGCTCGGCCAGTCGGCCTTCGCCGCGGCGCTGGCTCTGGCCGGGTGGGCGGGCGGCCTGATCGCAACGCGCCATCCGCTGGTGGAGGAGATGGCGGAGCTCGTTTCGCTCTTCCGGCGAAGCTCACCCATCCGGACGAGCGCGGCACCGATCGTGGAGGAGTAGGGCGGTCGGCCACGCCGGCCACCCACCCTCACGGCTTACTCCTATTCGACATCTTCTGCCGAGGACAAAGCCCATGCCATCCTGCCGGGCGCGGGCCAGGAAAAGCGCCAGCACGGCGCTGGACAGGAATGAGATGAGCGCGGGAAAGTGGCGCCATTCGCGCTTCGGAACGGCCCCGTTCCGGATTGCAGTCGCCTATATCTGCGACGCCAACTATCACGACATTACCTTGTATTCGCTTGCCTCTGCCGCCAGGAGCCACGCGTCGCCGCTGGCGTTTTTCTTCTTTCAGTCCGGTTACCACGAAGACCCACCGGCGTCCTTCCAGCGATTTGTGCGCTCGCACGGCCACACGCTGGAAATCGTCGCGGCGCCCTCTTTCACGCTCGGTTCCGCGCCCAAGGCCACGGCCGCCCAGCACCAGCACATCACGGACACGGCCCTGTCGAAGGTGATGGCGATCGAGATGCTTTCCCGCGATCACGACTACATCCTCTATCTCGACGGCGATGTCCTGGCTTTCGGCGACCTGCATTGTGAGAAGTATGCCGGCTTCCCGGCCATCGCCGGCGCTTGCCTCGATCTCTCCATCGGCACGGGCCTCGACGACCCGTCGATATGGCATCGCTGCGAGACGGCCGGCCTCTCGCCTTTCTATTTCAACTCAGGCGTCATGATGATCAACGCGGCGCGCTGGCGGCAGACGGCGGCATTCGACCGATTCGCGGAAAATTTCGAGATACACCGGGAATATTGCCACTATCTGGCGACATGCCCGACGCATGACCAATGCGTGTTCAACATGACGTTCGGCTGGGAGACGATGCACCTTCCGATGTCGCTCAACGTCCAGAAATCCGCCATGCACACGGCAGTGTGGAACAGCGCCCTCGTACGTCACTACACGGGCCCGCGCAAATTCTTGCCGGTCCGCTGGCGAACCTGCGACAGAAGGGAATTCGCCCTCCTCAGGGCGATAAGCGAGGAGGCCGGCCTCGCCGGGCCGGGCTTCCATGATTTCGGCGTCGCCTATCGCCTGAACGCGCTGCGCCGGCATGCGACCGTCGCCACTTAC
>JBQCFA010000552.1:0-2580 GCA_051959695.1 Rhizobiaceae bacterium | reverse complement strand
GACGCCGTAGGCGCGCACGGCGTCCTCGAATATCTGCCGCGTGCCCGAGCCGCGCTCGCGCAGCGTCCATTTCAGGCGGCCGAGCTCTTCCGGCTTCATCGCCCTCCGCCCGGCGAGCGGGTGGGTGGCGGCGACGACGAGCACCAGCGTGTCGGCGCCGACGTCGATGCGCACCAGCAGCGGGTCGTCGACATCGCCCTCCACGAAGCCGAGGTCGGCCTCGCCGCCGGCGACGGCGCGGGCCACGCCGGTGGTGTTGTCGATCGTCAGCGACAGCTCGATGCCCGGCCATTTTTCATGGAAGCGGGCGATGAAGCGCGGCAGGAAATAGCCGGCCGTCGTCTGGCTGGCCCACAGCGCCAGCCGGCCCCGCTCCAGCCCTTCGAGTTCGGCAAGCGCCTGTTCCGCCTGGGCCATGCGCTTGAGCACGGCGCGCGCCTCCGGCAGGAAGACACGGCCCGCCTCCGTGAGCTCGATATGGCGGCCGACCCGGTTGAAGAGCTTCGTGTCGAGCGACGTCTCCAGCGCCTGGATTGCGGCGCTCGCCGACGACTGGGTCATGTTGAGCGCTGCGGCGGCTCGCGTGACGTGCAGCCGCTCCGCCACGGCAACGAAGACGCGAAGCTGCTCGAGCGTCATGTGCCGGGATCCGGGAGTACCCCCGCATCTGAAATTCGACACCCACTTTGGTCCGCTTCGCAGACCACCTCTCCCCAGCTCGACGGGGGAGAGGAAGCGCCGGCCGCAAGGCTTGGCGCCTTTCCTCTATCCCACGGATGTGGGGGAGAGGTGCCGAGCGAAGCGAGGCGGAGTGGGGGATATTTCAACAGTCTTCCTCGTGGGCAGGATCGAAGAGAATCTCGCCATTTGACGCTTCCTGCTCCCGTGTGAATATCAGCCGATCGTGAGGATCAGGGCAAGGCTGAATACCGATATGAACAGCCAGGAGAGCGCGCCGAGCGCCAGCGGGCGGACGCCCTTGGCCTTCAGCTTGCGGATGTCGGTTTCCAGCCCCATGGCTGCGAGCGCCATGGTGAGCAGAAATGTGGTGACCGGCGTCACCGCGTGGGTCGCCTCGGCCGGGATGACATTGACGCTGTTGATGCCGATCATGGCGATGAAGCCGAGCACGAACCAGGGCATCGGCGCCTTGCCGTCGAGCCTGCCATCCGTTCCGCGCCGCCCGCCGCGCGCGGCGACAACGCCGAGCGTGATGACCAGCGGGGCGAGCAGCATGACGCGGCTGAGCTTTGCGATGGTGCCGAACTCGCCGGCCTCCCTGCCGTGCTGGAAGGCGGCGGCGACCACCTGGGCGATTTCGTGGATCGAGCTGCCGGCCCACAGCCCGTAATGGTGCATGTCGAGCCGAAGCAGGGTGCCGAGCGTCGGGTAGAGGAACATGGAAAGCGTGCCGAAGACGGTGACGCAGGCGACCGCGTAGGCGACGTCCTCGTCCGAGCCGCGCGTGACGGTGTTGGTCGCGATCACCGCCGAGGCCCCGCAGACCGAGGTGCCGGCGGCGATCAGCTCGGCGAGCCGCCGCTCCACGCCGAGCATGCGGCCCATCGCCTTTGTCAGCAGGAAGGTCGCGGCCAGCGTGGCGACGATGATGGCGATGCCCGTGCCGCCGACGGCGACCACCTGGCTGGCGGTAAGCTGCAGTCCGAGCAGGATGATGGCGAGCCTGAGGATGCGACGCAGGCTGAAGACCACGCCGCCCTTGGCTGCCGCCGGCGTGCCGACGAGATTGTGGAACAGGATGCCGAGCAGGATGGCGAGGATCATCGGGCTGAACGTGGCGGCGCCCGGCAGCAGGCGCAGCCCGTATGCGGCGCCGGCGATCGACGCCGTCAGCGCCAGCCCCGGTACGAGCCGCGCGACCAGGCTGGACGCGGGGCGGGCGAGGGAGGAGGGTTGGATCGTGGTGTCGGACATGGGAGGCTCCGGATTTGCCACCTCCTAATGAGCGCATCGATCATATCGATCCAATGGATTGATCCGGTAAATTCGATCGGAAATTCTTGTCGATTGCCGCCGGCTTCCGGCTCGTCGTTCGGGCGGTCTCTTAAGGTTTCGTCAACCATAAGCCGCCCATAGTCCAAGGCTGTTTTCGAACCTCCCGCCAGGAACCGATATGAGTGATTTTCCCCACCGCATGGCGCGCCGGACCGTGTTGGCAGGCCTCGGCGCCGCGCTTGCCGGCTGCATGGGTTCGCGCGACTATTCCGGCCTCGACCTCGACATGGGCACGACGGGCACGATCCGGCCGGATGTCGGCGGCGCCATCCGGCCGCAGATCGGCATCGACAAGAACATCACCAGTCCCGAGCTGATGTACGCCGCCGTCGACGAAGGTCCCTACCACCTGAAGGCGATCCCCTACGACAAGGTGCCGCGTGAATTCCGCCGCACCATCGTCCCCTACCGGACGAGCGAGGCGCCGGGCACCATCCGCGTCAATCTCGCCGAGCGGCATCTCTACTATGTCATGGAGGGCAACGAGGCGATCCGCTACGGCGTCGGCATCGGCAAGGACGGCTTCCGCTGGAGCGGCCGCGCCAAGGTGCAGTACAAGAAGGA
>JBQCFA010000551.1:0-10405 GCA_051959695.1 Rhizobiaceae bacterium | reverse complement strand
GTAGTCCTGGGTCCGCTTGTCCTGCGGCGAGGTGAATATCTGCTCGGTATCGCCGAACTCGATCAGTTCACCGAGATACATGAAGGCGGTGCGGCTGGAGACGCGCGCCGCCTGCTGCATGTTGTGGGTGACGATGATGATTGTGTAGTCGCCCTGCAGTTCGTCGATCAGTTCCTCGATCTTCGCCGTCGAGAGCGGATCGAGGGCGGAGGCGGGCTCGTCGAGGAGGATGACTTCCGGCTTCACCGCGACCGTGCGGGCGATACAGAGCCGCTGCTGCTGGCCGCCGGAAAGGCTGAGGCCGCTGGCGTGGAGCTTGTCCTTCACCTCGGTCCACAGGGCGGAACGCTTCAACGCCTCCTCGACACGACCGTCGACCTCCGACTTGGACAGCTTTTCGTAGAGCCGGATGCCGAAGGCGATGTTCTCGTAGATCGACATCGGAAAGGGAGTCGGCTTCTGGAAGACCATGCCGACCTGCGCGCGAAGCAGGTTGAGGTCCTGTCCCTTGTCGAGGATATTGCGGCCGTCGAGCAGCACCTCGCCTTCGGCACGCTGCTTCGGATAGAGTTCGTAGATGCGATTAAAGATGCGCAGCAGGGTCGACTTGCCGCATCCAGACGGACCGATGAAGGCGGTCACGCTCCTCGCGGGCAGCGAAAGGGATATGTCCTTCAGCGCCCGCGCGCGATCATAGAAGAAGTTGAGCTTGCGCACTTCCAGCTTCACGTCCTCCGTTGCGGGACGGCTGGCGGCGATGGCTGTCGGAGACATCAACTGTGTCATCTGTCCTCTCTGCGGGCTGTCAGTGCGCGCGCCACGATGCTGAGCAGCAACACGGCGAAGGTGATGATGAGAGCGCCGGTCCAGGCGAGCTGCTGCCATTCTGCATACGGGCTGAGCGCGAATTGGAAGATGGTCACCGGCAAGCTGGCGATCGGCCGATTGAGGTCGACGCTCCAGAACTGGTTGTTGAGCGCGGTGAAGAGAAGCGGGGCGGTCTCGCCGGATATGCGAGCGATCGCCAGCAGGACGCCCGTGACGATACCGGAAAGCGCGGCGCGGTAGGCCACCGAGCGGATGACCACCCAGCGCGGGGCGCCGATAGCCGTGCCTGCTTCGCGAAGGGCGTTGGGCACGAGGTTCAACATGTCTTCCGTCGTACGTACGACGACGGGAATGACCAGGATGGCCAGGGCAACCGAGCCGGCTATGGCCGAAAAATGCCCCATCGGCTTGACCATCAGAACATAGACGAAGAGGCCGACAATGATGGACGGCGCCGAGAGCAGGATGTCGTTGATGAAGCGTACGATGATGGTCAGCTTCGAGAACCGGCCGTATTCGGCCATGTAGGTGCCGGCGAGGATGCCGATGGGCGTGCCGACGAGGATGGCGATCACCGTCATCAGCAGGCTGCCGGCGATGGCGTTGAGCAGGCCGCCGGCTTCGCCGGGAGGCGGCGTCATCTGGAAGAAGACGGCGGGACCGAGCCCCGACAGTCCTTTGTAGAGCAGGGCGCCGAGAATGAGGGCAAGCCACACGAGACCGACGAGCGCGGCGGCGACGCACAAGCCCATCATGAGGGAGCTTTTTGCCTTGCGTCTACGGTGCATGAGTGTCGCCATTGTCACGCTCCCGTCTTGCGGTCCATGCGCATCAGCATGAGCCGTGCGGCCGCGAGGATGAGGAAAGTGATGATGAAAAGGACCAGGCCGAGCGCCACCAGCGAGGAAGTGTAAAGATCGCCGACCGCTTCGGTGAATTCATTGGCGATGGAGGCGGAGATCGTGGTGCCTGGCGCGAAAAGCGAGGCATGGATGCGATGCGCGTTGCCGATGACGAAGGTCACGGCCATCGTCTCGCCGAGCGCGCGGCCAAGGCCGAGCATGACGCCGCCCATGATGCCCACCCGCGTGTACGGGATGACGACGCGCCGGGTGACTTCCCAGGTGGTGCAGCCGATGCCGTAGGCCGACTCCTTCAATACCGCGGGCACGGTGGCGAATACGTCCCGGGTGATGGAGGAGATGAAGGGCAGGACCATGATGGCGAGGATCAGGCCGGAAGTGAGGATGCCGATGCCGTAGGGCGGCCCGGCGAAAAGCTGGGACAGCCCTGGCACGCCGTGGAACAGCCTGATGAAGAAGGGCTGCACGGCGGTCTGCATGAAGGGGGCTAAGACGAACAGGCCCCAGATGCCGTAGATGATCGAGGGGATGCCGGCGAGAAGCTCGACGGCCATGCCGATCGGGCGGCGGAGCGGGCGCGGGCAAAGCTCGGTGAGGAAAACGGCGATGCCGATGCCAATGGGTACTGCGATGAAGATGGCGATGGCGGAGGTGACGAGGGTACCGTAGATCGGCGCAAGCGCGCCGAACCGTTCCTTGACGGGGTTCCAGGATTCGGTGACGAGAAAAGCCGGGCCGAAATGCGACAGCGCCGGCCAGGCGCCCGCGACGAGCGAGATCGCGACACCGCCAAGCAACAGCAGAACGAGAGCGGCAGCGCCTTTTGTCAGAGCATGGAAGATGTCGTCAGTCAGCGCGAACCGCCGCACGACGGCGTCCCGCGATACGCGTGGCGCCGCCACCCTCCCGTCAATCGCACTCATCCGGACGCCCCTTGCGTGAGGCGAGCCAGGACGCCGTCGACGCCCCGGCTCGACAGGCCGCGATACCTTACTGGCCGACCGTGTAGACCGGCTTGCCGTCGGCCTTGATGTCCGACCAGGAGGCCTCGATCAGGCTGACGACGTTGTCGGGGATCGACACGTAATCGAGCCCCTTGGCGGCGTCCTTGCCGTTCTTGTAGGCCCAGTCGAAGAATTTGAGCGCGTCGCCGGCAGCGGCGGGATCTTCCGGCGCCTTGTGGATCAGCACCCAGGTCGACGCGGCGATCGGCCAGCTCTTGTCGCCGGGCTGGTTGGTAATGATGACGTGGAAGTTCTTGGCGCCCTTCCAGTCGGCATTGGCTGCGGCGGCCCCGAAAGTGTCGAGCGAAGGATCGACGACCTTGCCGGCGGCGTTCTCCATCCTGGCATAGGAGAGATTGTTCTGGGCGGCGTAGGCGTATTCGTCGTAGCCGATGCCGCCCGCCGTCTGCATCACCATGTTGGCGACGCCCTCGCTGCCCTTGGCGCCGACGCCGACAGGCCATTCGACGGCCGTATCCGATCCGACGCCGTCCTTCCAATCGGCCGAGACCTTGCTCAGATAGTCAGTGAAGTTGAACGTCGTGCCCGAACCATCCGAACGGTGGACAACGGCGATCGCCATGGAGGGGAGCTTGAGATCCGGATTGAGCGCCTTGATGGCGGCATCGTCCCACGACGTAATATTGCCGAGGTAGATCTCGGCGAGCGTCTTGCCGTCGAGCACCAGTTCGCCGGGTTTCACGCCCTCGACGTTGATGATCGGCACGATGCCGCCCATGACCATCGGAAACTGGGTGAGGCCGTTCTTGTCCAGATCGTCGTCGGAAAGCGGCTTGTCGGTAGCGCCGAAGGTGACGGTCTTGGCGATCACCTGCTTGATGCCGCCGCCGGAGCCGATCGACTGGTAGTTGAGGCCGATGCCGGTATCTTTCTTATAGGTGTCCGCCCACTTGGCGAAGACCGGATAGATGAAGGTAGAGCCGGCGCCGGAGATGTCGGCGGCATTTCCGGCGGAAACGGTTGCTATCGACAATGCGACGGCCGTAGCGGCCAGCGCAGTCGAGCGGATGAAGGTGTTCATGGAGCCTACTCCTGTTCGGACATTCTCGCGGCGGTCGTTGCGCCGCGACTGCCCTTAGCGGCCCCGTGTAACAGTTCGATGACAGTTTTGTGTCGCCTGAATAACGCTCAGGCGAGTTGGTTGCCGGCAAATCATCTGCACGCGATTGCATGGAAGAAACACCGCATCGGAAAGACGAACGGTGACAAATTCTTAAGGACGATTTTCTCGGCGTGGCGCCCTGAGGGAAAAAGAACGCGAAATATTTGCCGAGTCAGCCGGCGCTCCGCAGCGCCGTGGACTTGTCGCCGATCCAGCGTCCCAGCTTGGCGAGAAGGGCCTTGGGACTGATCGGCTTTGACAGGTAGTCGTCCATGCCGGCGTCGATACAGCGCTCGCGGTCGCCCTTGAGGGCATGCGCCGTGACCCCGATGATCGGAACATGCGATCCGCTCTCGGCCTCGAGGTTACGGATCGCCGCCGTGGCCTCCAGGCCGCTCATCTTCGGCATCGAGACGTCCATGAGGATCAGGCTTGGCCGCATTTCGCTATAGGCCTGGAGCGCAAGCTCGCCGTTGCCGACGATCTCGAAGCTCAGCTTGGTCTCCTCCAGTATCTGCGTGAAAACGAGCTGGTTCACCTCGTTGTCCTCGGCGACGAGGATATCGAGCCGGTGCCTCTCGTCCGCCCTGGTGGAAGCCGTGCGGGTTTCCTGCAACCGCGAGGGCGCAGGCTCCGCATGGGCAGGCATGCCGACGAGGGTCGGGGGCGTCGCGGGCGTGGTGGTGGCGGAAGGCAGATCGGCGGCTTCTTCCGTGCCCATCTCCGACAGGTCAGGCGCGCGGTGCTTCTGCACGGCCGAGACGATGGTCTCCAGCAGGTGCGAGGAGCGCGCCGGCTTGATCAGCTGAGCATCGATGCCGAGATCGCGGTACTGGGCGTTCGAGAGCGATTGATCGACCGAAGTCAGCATTATGATCGGGGTATCGGCTATGCCCTTGGTCGCGCGAATGACACGGCTCACCTCAGCGCCCGTCATTCCGGGCATCTGGTAGTCGAGGACGATGCAATCGACGCCGATGCCGTGCCTTGCGGCCGCATGCAGCACCTTCAGTCCTTCCTCGCCGCTCTCGGCGGCGCAAGCGTCGAAAGACCACGAGGCCATCTGCTCGGAAAGGATAGCCCTGTTCACCGCGTTGTCGTCGACGATCAGAATGCGCGCGCCTGTAACGTCGATTGGCGTTGGCTTGCGCCGCGCGGACACATCCGCCGTCGGGAGATCGAGGGTGAACCAGAAGGTCGACCCCTTGCCGAAGTCGCTCTCGACGCCGATCTCGCCGCCCATCAGCGCGACCAGCTTGGAGGTGATGGCGAGGCCCAGGCCAGTCCCCTCATGCCGGCGCGTGGACGAAGCATCTACCTGGCTGAATTTGTCAAAAACGAGATCGACCTTCTCCTTCGGAATGCCGATGCCGGTGTCGGTGACGCTGATGCGTAGCTTCGCCGCGCCATTTTCCAGGCTGCCGTCGACATTCACCAGGACGTGGCCGGTATCGGTGAATTTCACAGCATTGCCCATCAGATTTGTGATGATCTGGCGAATCCGCCCGACATCGCCGACGAACATGTCCGGAAGCCGAGGATCGATGCGCACGATCAGCTCCAGATCCTTTTCCTTGGCCCGGGTGGAAACCAGCGTCGCGACGTCCTCGATGGCTTCGACCAGGTTGAACGGCGCCGGGTCGAGCACGAGCTGGCCGGCGTCAATCTTGGAGAAGTCGAGGATGTCGTTGATGATCGTGAGAAGCGCGTTGCCCGATTTCACGATGATATCGGTGAACGTCTTCTGCTTGGAATCGAGATCCGACTTCGCCAGCAGTTCGGCCATGCCGAGGACCCCGTTCATCGGCGTGCGGATCTCGTGGCTCATATTGGCGAGGAATTCGGACTTGGCGCGGTCGGCGAGGACGGCCTTCTGCTGGGCGTCGCGCAATTCCCGCTCGCGTTCCTTCATTTCGGTAACGTCGGTGGTGGAGCCGATCAGGTAAAGGGAGGCGTCGGACGCCACCATGACGCTCTTACGCGCCTCCTGGTGGCGGATCGTCCCATCGATTTGCGTCGCTCGTTCCTCGAAGACCTGGGGCTTGCGCGAACGCAGCACAGCGCGGTCGTCGCGCATGAACGCTTCGCCGTCGGGGCCGAATATGTCGGCGTCGGTCTTGCCGATCGCGTCGCCAGAGGAAATGCCGGTGAGGTCGCACCAGCCCTTGTTGACGTAGATGAGCCTGAGGTCTGTCTGCTTGGCGTAAATGGCGACCGGAACATTATCGATGATGGAGCGGAAGAGCTCGTTCTGGCGCGAGGTTTCGTGCAGCGCTTCCTCGCGCTCCTTCATCTCGGTGATGTCGACACGCACGCCGACAAAAGATCCGTCCGGCGTCCGGGTGTCGTAGACCTGATACCAGCGTCCGTTCGGATTGCGGCGCTGATAGCTCGCATGGGGCAGGTGATATTTTCCCACCTTGCCCTTTACCCACGCCTCCTTGTCGGTGTCGTAGAGCGCGTCCAGTTCGGCGTCGTCGCTCTGGCGGAAATAGCCGATCTCGTGTGCCAGCCGCATGGCGTGCTCCAGGGACCGGCCCTCCACCCACGTGTCCTCCAGTCCCGGCAACATGTCCTGGACCTTGCGATTGGCAAGCACGAACTTGTCGTCGCGATTGTAGATGATCACGCCTGCCGGAAGCAGTTCCAGGACGTTGGCCAGATGCTGGCGCGCTTCCTCGGCCTCCACTTCGCGGCGGCGCATCTCGGTGATGTCGAAGATGGTGCAGGCGACGTAGTCCTTGCCGCTCTCGGTGCGGACACGATTCTTGCGCACGATCCGCGAGCAGGGTTCGCCGTCGAGTTCGAAATCTTCCTCACTTTCGTGCAATTTCCCGGTTTCGAGGACTTCTTTTTCGTTCGCCTCGAATTCATCCGCCTCCGCCGCGGAAACGACGTCGACTCCCCTCTTTCCGACGATCTCCCGCGGCGTCTTGCCGAAGAGCGAGGCGAAAGCGTTGTTGGCGAGGACGAATTCCAGGTTCCGGTCCTTGACGAAGATCGGGTTGGGTACGCTGTCGATCACCGCTTCAGCCAGCTTCGCCTTTTCGAGCGCCTCGGCGAGCGCTGCCTCGCGATCCTTCATCTCGGTCACGTCATAATAGGAGACGAGTCGCTTGCCGCCGGAGAGGGCGGTTACGGAATAGATGAGGGTGCGGCCGTCGGCGCGCTTGAACTCGCGCGGCGCGGCATCGCCAGCCCTGATTTCCGCGATGCGGGAGTCGGCGTATTCCTCCCACCGGTCATCGGGAACGTCATAGATGCCGGTATGGCGATTGTAGTCCATAAGATCTCGGAAATGGCAGCCGACGCCGATTTTTTCCGGGTCCATCTTCCACTGGTCATAGAAAGCCGGATTGATGATCTCGGCGCGCATGTCGGCGTCGACGACGACGACTCCCATGTTCATGGCTTCGATGGTGCGCGTCAGGTCGAACAGCAGCTCCTTGGCCTGACGGTTCGCCTCGCCGAGTTCCTCCTCGCGCTTCTTCATCTCCGTTATATCGGTGCGGATACCCATGATTCCGCCGTCCGGTGTGCGCACCTCGCGCCGCATGACCCATCTTCCATCGGAGAAATGGAGCATCATCTCGGCGCTGGGGCCATCCTTGCGGCGCTTCATGGCGGCGGCGATATAGTCTTCCATGTCGGCCGCGCCGATATCCACCATCCCCATATCGATTGCGGTGCGCAGCACCGATTCAAAGGTCATGCCGGGGCGGATGTGGTTCTCCATCCCGACATGCATCTTCATGTAGGCCGGGTTGAAGAGCACCAGGCGGTCGTCGGCGTCATAGAGCGCGAAGCCGTCCTCCATGATGTCGAGGGCGGACCGCAGCACCTCGGTGTGCCTGGCCTTCTCAAGCGCGCCCGCGAGTGCTTCCTCGCGCTCCTTGATGGCGGTGACATCGGTCCTGAGGCCAATGAACATCCCGTTGTCGAGGCGTCGGTTGCGCAGCTGCACCCATCGGCCGTCGTCGAGCTTCTGCTCACGTTCGCTGTAAGGCTCCCAATATTCCTTGATACGCTCGTTCAGCCAGCGCGAGCGGTCCGCCGTCTGCGCGGCGTTCTCGGCACCGGGAGCATCGACGAACTGGCCGGAATCATACGCGCTCGCGAGTAGGTCGCGAAGCGCCATGCCAGGCTCTGTGACGTTGTTGATATGAGGATAGAGTTCGGCCATGCGGGCATTCGAGAGCTGCAGGCGGTCTTCCTCGTCATATACGACGATGCCGGCATCGAGCGATTCGAAGACGGCGGCGAGAAGGTCCTGCGATTGCTTGAGCTGCCCGCGCATCTCGTCCAACGTGTCCTGCGCGGCAAACAGGTTGGTGACGTTCCGGCCCGTGCCCTCATAGCCGGCAAAGGCGCCGCGATCGTCGAATACGGGGTAGCCGGATACCGATAGCCAGCGACAATGAGCGGGAGCGTTCGCCGCTTCGTAAACGAATTCGCGAAACGGCCGATGCGCCCTCAGATCGTCGAGATGCGCCTGGTAGTCCTTCTTCAAACGGGCGGCCATGGGCAGGAAATCGAACCATGTCCGACCGACCGCCTTCTTCGGCTGCATACCGGTCGCCGCCTCGATGCCCTCGGAAAGATGGACAAAGGTATGGGTAGCGTCGGTCCGCCAGGTCCAGTCGGAGCTGATTTCAAGAAGCCGACGGATATCGGGATTCGATCCAACGCCGCCAGATCGCTGGGCGGCATGGACCCCGCCTATCGGCGAATCACCCCCGCTGTCTGAAGCCGTATTCCTCGAATCGCTATTCTTTTGTCGTTTCCCGTCCCCAGATGCCACCGGACGCGCCCCCGGAAATTAAGTCCGTTTTCGGGCAATGTGGACGACAACACTTAACGTTTAACTAACCTTAACGCGGGGCTTCCGGTTGCCCAGCTTTCCGCGCGCCGGGGTGCGCGCGTATTTCCATGTCAGTCTGAAAATCGCGGTGCCAATGCATCAATCTCCTCCACCATCGAAGCGAGGTTTCGGGCGATATGATCGCGCAGCGATGCGGCGAGGTCGGGATATTCCTGCAAGATGCGATGAAAGAGCCTGCGGCTCAGCCGAACAAGATCGGTCTCCTCTAGTGCGACGGCCCCCGTCGGCCGCACCGAGTCGGCGATCAGCGCCAGTTCGCCAAGCATGGCGCCTCGGCTTACGGTGGCAAGGATGACGCGCTCGCCATCCGCATCCTCGCGGAACAGGCCGATCGACCCTTCCGCGACGACAAACGCGCCGTCGGCGCGCCCGCCGGCCTCGTATAGAACCTGCCCGGGAGAAAGCCGCACGTTTTCGGCGCCGAAGCCGAGCAGCCTAAGCTGATCGGGCGTGAAGCTTGCGAAAAGCGGCACACCGGAAAGCAGGTGGATGTCGTCATCCAGCGCCAAGTTTTGTCCCCTTGCATCCCCCGCGCTCAGCCCGTGGAAGCTTCTAGGGAACGAGCTTGTATCCGCCGCTTTCTGTCACAAGTATTTCGGCATTGGAAGGATCGCGTTCGATCTTCTGACGTAGCCGGTAGACGTGGGTTTCAAGCGTGTGGGTGGTGACCCCGGAATTATAGCCCCAGACTTCCTCGAGCAATACGTCCCTTGTAACCACCTTCTGCCCGGCCCGGTAGAGGTATTTGATTATCGCCGCTTCCTTCTCCGTCAGCCGCAGTTTGCCACCACGCTGATCGACGAGAAGCTTCTGGCTCGGCTTGAACGTATAGGGTCCGACGGCGAAGGTGGCGTCCTCGCTCTGCTCGTGTTGGCGCAATTGGGCACGGATGCGGGCCAGGAGCACGGCGAATCGGAACGGCTTGGTGACATAGTCGTTGGCACCGGCTTCAAGGCCGAGAATGGTATCTGAATCGGTGTCCTGGCCCGTCAATACGATGATCGGCGCCTTGAAGCCGTTCTTGCGCAGGAGTTTGACCGCCTCCCTGCCGTCCATGTCCGGCAATCCGACGTCCATGATCAGAAGATCGACCATGCCGTTGCGAACCGACTGGATACCCTTCGTGGCGGTCCCTTCCTGGAGAATCTCGAATTCCTCGTAAAGCGACAGCTGCTCGACGAGGGTCGACCTCAGGTCTTCATCATCGTCGACGATAAGGATAGTGCGCGATGTCATGGGCCAATCCGTTATTTCTCAAGGGAGGATAGGGTCTGAGAAGAGAACCGTCTATGTGCAAGAAAAATGGCTGGAAAGCGCTTCACAGGGTTTTGTAGTCCTCCACCCGTGGCTTCATCGAAAAGTGAGAACCGACCTGCATAGGATTTGGGATGCCGATTCGAAATATCAATGTCCGGAGAAGACCGGGAAATCCGTCGCAAGGACTGGCGAGCGTCGACGGCACGGTTTTCCGCTGTGCGCTAGGAAAGGCAGGAATTTCGGCCTTCAAGCGCGAAGGAGACGGCGCCACGCCGCTCGGTCGTCTCAGGCTGCTTTACGGGTATATGCGGAGCGAAGGTCACGCGTCCCGGCGAT
This sequence comes from Rhizobiaceae bacterium, assembly GCA_051959695.1. GTDB lineage: Bacteria > Pseudomonadota > Alphaproteobacteria > Rhizobiales > Rhizobiaceae > Mesorhizobium_L. The sequence goes on along the minus strand of JBQCFA010000551.1, from coordinate 112 downwards.
CCGGCCTTCGCCTCATCCCCATCCGTGCCGACATGGGCTGGTGCGACTCGCCGGCCGCCGCCAACTACAACCGGCCTGTGCGCCTGCCTTTCCGGGCAAGTCACGAGACGAT
>JBQCFA010000550.1:0-3132 GCA_051959695.1 Rhizobiaceae bacterium | reverse complement strand
GATGCGGCGCGACTCCGATCATTGTGATCGCCCTCCACTCCTTCCTGAGGGCTTGTTGGCAGCAGTTCGTTATGGGGCCTCGCTGCGCGAAGTCGCGGAAATCCTTAAGCTGTTGAATAGGGCGGTAAATTTCTCGCGGGGAGGGGGGTCACCGGACTAGTGGCCTTTTGCGCGGTCAATTCGGCCGGGCGCAGCAGGACGGGATGACAGACGGTCCCGCCATGCCCAGGGCAGTGACGCCCGACAAAGAACGGGCGCGAAGGAACCAGCGTGCTGTCCCAGCCGTTTCATCCATGCGGCCGCATGGCCGGGACCGAAGGCGCATAGCATGGCAACCATTCATTCGACGGCAACTGTCGCTCGGCATCCCATCCATCCGATGCTGGTCCCATTCCCCATCGCCTGTCTCGTCGGGACACTGATCACCGATATCACCTATTGGCGGACGGCCGAAATGATGTGGGCCGATTTCTCTGCGTGGCTGATTACGGTCGGCGTCGTGCTCGGCTACCTGGCGGCGATCGCCGGGCTGATCGATTTCCTTGGCAACCGCCTTGTGCGCCAGCAGGGGCCAGCTTGGCCGCATGTCATCGGCAATCTCATCGTCCTCGTCCTAGCCACCATCAATATGCTGGTACATACGCATGATGCTTGGACCTCGGTGGTGCCGTGGGGCCTGACCCTGTCGGCCGTCTCGGTGCTGATCCTGCTGTTCACCGGCTGGATGGGCTGGGCGATGGTTTACCGCCACGGCGTGGGAGTATCGAGCGATGCGTAGCCGATCTGTCTCCCGCCTTGCCGCACTGGCGCTCGCCTGCGTTTCGGCAATGGCGCTCGCCGCATGCAGCGCCGACAATTTCGACCCGCAAAGCCAGGTGGGCCCCGATCCGAAATTGCCCGCGCCGCAACAATATCTGTTCCCACCGATGCACCTCGCTTCCGTAATCGGCTGGAAGAAGGGCGAGACGCCGACCGTCGCCAAAGGGCTGAAGATCGAGGTGCTGGCCACCGGACTGCAGCATCCGCGGTCGCTTTATGTGCTGCCCAATGGCGACATTCTTGTCTCCGAATCGAAATCGCCGGGAACCCAGCCGATCACGCGGCCTAAGGACCTCGTCATGGGCTGGATCGAATCGAGGGTCACGTCGGGGGGTGACACAGGCCCCAGCAACCGCATCACCCTTGTGCGTGAGGCCAATGGCGACGGAAAGCTGGAGCAGCAAACCACCTTCCTCGACCATCTGCACTCGCCCTTCGGCGTAGCGCTGGTTGGCGGCGACCTCTATGTGGCCAATACCGATTCCATCATCCGCTACCCGTACAAGGATGGCGAAACGAAGATGACCGATCCGGGCACGCCGCTTGTTGCGTTGCCTGGCGGTCCGATCGACCACCACTGGACGAAGAGCCTGGTCGCTAGTCCCGACGGCAAGCTGCTTTATGTCGGCGTCGGATCGAATTCCAACATCACTGAGAATGGCATCGAAGCCGAAAAGAACCGTGCCGCCATCTGGGAAGTCGACCGCGCCTCTGGCCGCTGGCGCATTTTCGCGAGTGGTCTGCGCAATCCGAACGGGCTGAGTTTCGAGCCGGTGAGCCAGGCATTGTGGTGCGTCGTCAACGAGCGCGACGAGCTCGGCCCAAACCTCGTGCCGGACTACATGACATCGGTGAAGGACGGCGCCTTCTATGGCTGGCCCTACAGCTATTACGGCCAACACGTCGATCCCCGCGTCATGCCGCAGCGGCCGGACCTGGTAAAGAAGGCAATCCCTCCCGACTATGCACTAAGCTCACATGTCGCGCCCCTTGGCCTCGCCTTCAACACCGGAACCAGCCTGCCTACCGAATATCGTGGCGGCGCCTTCGTGGGTGAGCACGGAAGCTGGGATCGGGGCAAGTTCAACGGCTACAAGGTTGTCTATGTGCCGTTCAGCGGCGGCCATCCAAGTGGCAAGGCGATAGACGTGGTGACCGATTTCCTTAAGGACGGCAAGGCGCGGGGCCGGCCGGTAGGCGTCGCCGTCGATAAGACGGGCGCGCTACTCATCGCCGACGATGTGGGCAATACGGTCTGGCGGGTGACGGCGGCAGGCGCCGGTGGGTAGTGTTCCGCGTGCGCGAATTGCGGATATCGTGAGATATCCGCGCTCTAGCACCACGGAGCCGACCTTGGTCCAGCCGGCGAAAGCCCTGTCTACAGTGACGATTTTCACGCCGAATATGTGCGAGCCCCCACGGGAACAAGCTCTGCTTCCTCTTCTGTCAGGGGTTTGGCGACAGCTAGGTTTCAGGAGATTCATCCCCGCGCCTTCTTCTCCAATGAACGCAACGCGTCTACAATCCGATCATCGAGCTCTCCCACACATCGCCTAAGCACGCCGTGTTGATTTTAGGCAAGGTCGCACATCGGGTTAAAGTCGACATCGGCATCCAGCATCGCTGTTCGGGTGGCTAAGCGAAGGGCGGCAGGAATGCGGGCTTGCCCGGCAACAACCGCGACAGGTATGCGGCGCAGGCTTCGGAAATCTGATCCTCGTCGGGGAGCAGGAAATCCTCCGGCATGCGCCTGGTTTTGCCGGCGACTGCAGAAAGCGGTACCGCGACTGGCTTCGTGACGTTTCCATCGTACCGGAGCGCAACGGAAAAGCTGCCTTCTTCGGCCGCCTGCACCGCGAAGGCTCCGGCGTCGAAGGCCTCGCGCTGGTCCGTCGCGTTGCATATCCCGGCATGGCAGCGCGGAAGATATCCGAACGTGTCGACGCGGGCGCGGACATTTGGCAGATCCTCCGCCAGGATGCGCTCGACGGCCTGCCCGAGATCGGTTCCCGACAATCGCACATTGCCGTGCGGGTCGCGCTCCAGCAGTTCGGGCGCTACGAGATTCTCCACCAAGGAGCGTCCCTGCTTGTCGGAAACGCCTTCCGACATCGCCACTATGCAGCGCTTGTGACTGGCCATCACCGCGCGAACGCTATCGACGAAGCGGCCGCGATCGAAGGCCCGCTCCGGAACGTATACCAGGTGTGGCGCACTCTCGGCATCCATTCTCCAGGCGGCGGACGCGGCTGTCAGAAAACCCGCATGGCGTCCCATGACGATCCCGACATAGATACCCGGCAGAGATCGAAA
>JBQCFA010000549.1:0-5843 GCA_051959695.1 Rhizobiaceae bacterium | reverse complement strand
ATACGTGGCTACGAACAGGCTGCTCCTGTCGATCGGGGCGGCAAGCTATTCGCTCTACCTGATCCACACGGTACTGCTGTCGAAACTCGACGGCTTGCTGGCTGCCTTTCCGGCCGCGCACTTCCTTGCCGCACTTGCCATCTACTCCGCCGCGCTTGCCTTCACGGTCGTCATCGCGCTGCTCTCATATACCCTCTTCGAGCGCCCGACGCAGCGCTTCCTCACGCGGTTGTTCAATATCGGGCAACCCGAATCCAGAGGAAAGAAAAGCCCGACCATCCACCGCCCATGGCACGCCGGCGCAAAGGCGGTGGACTCAACAGGAGCCCTATGCCGCGCTCGACGCCTGTCGCCGGACATTGCCGCGGCGCTTGCGGTTGCGGAACGGTTTTTTCCCCGCCGGCTTGTCCATCAGCTGCCTTGGAAGCGCGTGGCGATTCTCACCGCCAGCGCTTTCCTGGCGCGGCAGGCCGGAAGGCTTGCCGTGCGGCCCCTTGCGACCCGGCTTGTGAGCCGGACGCGAGTTGTTCGGGCGATGATGCTGGCGCTGCCGCTGCTCGTCCGGCTGCGCCGACCTCTCGCGCGGTTGCGGTGCCGGGTCGGGCTGGTCGAGATGCGACGCCGTCACCGGCAAGCGCGCGCGAATGATCCGTTCGACCTGCCTGAGCTTGGAGACTTCGCCTGGATCGCACAGGGTGACGGCAATGCCGTCGGCGCCGTTGCGGCCCGTGCGGCCGACACGATGCACATAGCTTTCGGCTTCGTCGGGGAGGTCATAGTTCACCACATGGGTGATGCCCGGCACGTCGATGCCACGGGCGGCGATGTCGGTCGCCACCAGGATGCGCACGGAACCGTCGCGGAAGCCGTTCAACGCCCGTTGACGGGCATTCTGCGACTTGTTGCCGTGGATGACAGCGGCGGAAAATCCGTCGCGCTCCAGATTGCGGGTGACGATGTCGGCGCCATGCTTGGTGCGGGCGAAGATGAGCACCGGACCCATCGCCTCATCGGCCAGCATGGCGGCGAGGATGCCGCGCTTCTGGCGTGTGCGGGCCATGACAACGCTCTGGACGATCTCGCTGGCGGTGGTGCTCTGCGGCGCGGCTTCCACACGCACCGGATCCTTGAGCAGGCTGCCGGCCAGCGCCTCGATCTCCGCCGGCATGGTCGCCGAAAAGAGCGAGGTCTGCCGCGCCGGATGCGTCGCCTTCACCAGTCGCTTCACGTCGGGCAGGAAGCCCATGTCGAGCATGCGATCCGCCTCGTCGAGCACCAGGAAGCGCGTCTCCGCGAGGCTGACGTCCTTTTCGCGCACGAGGTCTACGAGCCGGCCGGGTGTCGCCACCAGCACGTCAACGCCCATGTGGAGGCGCTTGACCTGGCCGCCGCGCGACACGCCGCCAAGCACCAGCGCCGTCGACAGATGCAGGCCCTTGGCCAGTTCACGGATGACTTCCTCGATCTGCACGGCAAGCTCGCGCGTCGGCGCCAGGATCAGAGCGCGCGCCGTGCGCGGCAGCCGCTTGGTGCCGAGCGCGACGATCTTCGACAGGATCGGCAGCGCGAACGCCGCCGTCTTGCCGGAGCCGGTCTGGGCGAGGCCGAGCACGTCGCGGCCGGCGAGATAGGGCGGAATGGCGAGCGTCTGGATCGGCTTCGGCTGTTCGAAGCCGGCCCGCGTGGCCGCGGCCAGCAGCGGGCCGGCGATGCCGAGTTCCGCGAACCCGCTTGCCCCGGTGGTGGAATGGAAATTGCTGTTCTCGTTCAAAATGTTCTTCTTTCGGCGGCCCGACGGCCGCATGCAACAACGCTGCGGGGCGCAACCCGCGCGCAAAAACCGTTTGGATGAAACGACAAGGCGGCGGGCCCTTGCCCGCGCGGCTGCGCTGTCGTGCCCGCCGGCCTCATGCCGCGGGGCTTTTCCGCCTCTTGCCGAAATTGTCGGAAGGGAGAAAACAGACGCAACCAGTCCCCCGGAAGGGGAAAAGCCGGAGTGCCCGGCCCAAGCGCCTATGGCGCGCATATGGGCCTATTCGCCGGAAAGTGCAACCAGAATCATTGTGCAGCGCGAAAATGCAAGGTTGCCGTCGGCAGACCGCAGCGCCTGCCGGCCTCCATCTGTTCAGCACTTTTCGTCGAGAGTATTGTGACCATGCGTTCTCCGCACGGAGACTTGGCCATGGATGAGACTTCCCGCCACGATGCGTGGCAGGCCGGCGAAAGCTACGATCTCTACATGGGGCGATGGAGCCGCCTGATCGCGCCGCGCTTCCTGGAATGGCTCAAGCCTTCGCACCACCTCGATTGGGTGGAAGTCGGCTGCGGTACGGGTGCCTTGTCGGCAGCGATCATTTCGGCCTGCAATCCGAAAAGCCTGCTCTCCATAGATCCGTCGGAGGGTTTTCTCGCCCAGGCGGGAAGAAACGTTACCGACCGCAGGGTGTCGTTCAGGATGGGCGACGCGCGAGCGCTGCCGGCCGATGACGAAAGCGCCGACGTCGTCGTTTCGGGTCTGGTCCTGAATTTTGTCGCCGACAGAAACAAGGCGCTCCATGAGATGGCGCGGGTGGCCCGCGCGGGGGCAACGGTGGCGTTCTACGTGTGGGATTATCCCGGTGGCGGCGTCGAATTCATGCGGGCGTTCTGGAATGCCGCGGTTTCGCTCGATCCCGAAGCTAAGGACCTGACGGAAGACCGGCGCTTTCCGTTTTGCACACGCGAGGGTCTGGTCCAACTCGCAAGCGAGGCGGGATTTCTCTCGGTCGAGAGCACCGCCATCGAGGCGCCGACCGTTTTCAGGGATTTCGACGATTATTGGACGCCCTTCACGCTCGGGGCGGGACCCGCGCCCGGATACTGCGTGACCCTCGACCCTGCCGCCCGCGAGCGTCTTCGGGAAAGGCTTCGTGTTACGTTGCCGAGCGCGGAAGACGCGTCAATTCCACTGAAAGTGAGGGCCTGGGCGGTACGCGCGATCGTCCCCTGACGCGTTACGATCAATCGCGCTTGAGCTCTTCCGCGATTGCCTGCAGCGCCTCCACCGTGCGCCAGTTGCGGCCGGTCGCCGGCACGGCGCAGGCGCGCTCCAGTCCGGCCGCGAACTTGGAGCGGCCGATACCGTCGGGCGCGTGCATGTAGAGCGTGTGGCCGACGATTTCGAACGCCTCGGGCCCACCGGTCTTCTCGAGAAGGGCCGCGATTCGTTCCTTGTCGGGCGCGCCGTGGCAAATCTCGACATGCACCTTCTTCGGATCGGCCGCCGCTTCCTTGGCATAGGGATTGTCCGCAACGATCTTTTTCCAGTCGCGGGCGCCGCGCACCATCACCTTGGCCGGGAAACCGAATTCTTTCTCGAAGGCCGCGGCGATGGCGCTTTCCAGCGCCTTGTCGGTTCCAGCCGCGCGGAAGACGACGTTGCCGCTCTGGACATAGGTCTTCGCGTCCTTGTGGCCTAGCGCGTCGTGCATCGCGCGCAATGCTTCCATCTTGACGGGATTGTTGCCGCCGACGTTGATGCCGCGATAGAGCGCGACGAAGACGCTCCCCTTCCCGCTCATATCACCAGTCCCGCGATGGTTTCGTTGTCCGTGATGTCCTGATAGGCCCAGCCGGCCTCTTCGAAGCGGCGCGCCAGCACGTCGAAATTCTTCCTGTCCCTGGTTTCGATGCCGATCAGCACGGAGCCGAAATTGCGCGCCGACTTCTTCAGATATTCGAAGCGGGCGATGTCGTCGTCGGGACCGAGAAGCTCGAGGAAATCGCGTAGCGCGCCGGGTCGCTGGGGAAAGCGGAAGACGAAGTATTTCTTCAGGCCGTCAAAGCGGAGCGCCCGTTCCTTGACGTCGGGCAGGCGCTCGAAATCGAAATTGCCGCCCGAGACGACCAGCACGACGCGCCTGCCCCTGATCTCCTTTCTCGGCAGATCCTTCAGCGCATCGATCGCCAGCGCACCTGCCGGCTCCAGCACGATGCCCTCGACATTCAGCATCTCGATCATGGTGGCGCAGAGACGGTTTTCCGGGATCAGCTTCACCGCATCAGCGGAAAACGCCTTGAGTCGACGAAAATTCTCGCGACCGATCTCGCCGACCGCCGCGCCGTCGACGAAATTGTCGACACTCTCCAGCCTGATCCGTTTGCCGGCGGCAAGACTGTCATGCAGGCTCGGCGCGCCCGCGGGTTCGGCGAAAAGGAAACGCGGCGACCAGCCGAGTTCGGCAAGGTACGACGTCACGCCGGCTGCAAGCCCCCCGCCGCCGACCGGCAGTATGACCAGATCGGGCTCGGCCGGCATCTGCCCGGCGAATTCCGAGGCGACGGTCGCCTGTCCCTCGATGATCTCGCGATGGTCGAAGGGGGGCACCATCAATCCGCCCGTCGCGGCCGCGAAAGCGCGCGCCGCAGCGTAGCAATCGTCGAAGAAGTCGCCGGTGAGCCTTATCTCGACCCATTCGCCCCCGAACATCCGCGTCTTGTCGATCTTCTGCTGCGGCGTCGTCACCGGCATGAAGACAACGCCCTTGCGGCCGAAATGCCGGCAGACGAAGGCGAAGCCCTGGGCATGGTTTCCCGCCGAGGCGCAGACGAAGAGATCGGCGCCCTCGCCGCTCGCCAACGCCTTGCGGAAGAAGTTGAAGGCGCCGCGGATCTTGTAGGACCGAACCGGCGACAGATCCTCCCGTTTTAGAAAGATATGCGCGCCGGTCTTGCGCGAGAGATAGGCGCTCTCCTGCAACGGCGTCTCGGGAAAGAGCGACCGCATGGCCCCGGCGGCCTGCTCCACGCGATTGCGAAATCCGGTCATGCTGATTCGCCCTTGTGCCTTGGCGCCTGCCGTCTGTCGACCATTCCATAGACGCAAAACCGGCCTGCGAACAATGCTCCGCGCCGGCCAGTCCCGTGCAAGCTTTGATCGTCATCCTGGCACGGCATCGGGCAGCGACGGCGAATCCTTTCACTGGCGTGCCACGGAGGGTTGGATGGAAATCAGTCAAGCCGATATCGCCCTCCCCGAGACGATCGGACTCGCGCGCCTCTTCGCCATTGGGTTCCAGGGCGGCAACCATGCCGCCATCATCACGGACCTGCTTGGGCGGCTCGAGAGGGACAATCGCGACGCCGCGGCGCTGTTCGACCTCGGTACGATCCTCATGCTGAACGGCAGGCGGCAGGAAGGGCTCGATTGCCAGCAGGACGCGCTCCGCCTCGGCCGCGCGTTCCGCCAACCTCCGACAGGATCGTCCCCCTCGCCGCTGACGCTGCTGATGCTGGCCATTCCCGGCGACTTCATGGCGAATACGCCCGTCCAGTTCCTGCTCGAAGGCTCAGCCGTCACGCTCGACACCGTCTATATCTCGCCGAACGGCGAATTGCCGGAGGTGCTCCCACGGCACGATATCCTTCTCGTCGGCATCGGCGAATCCGACGAGAGCGCGCCGGTGCTGCGATCGCTGCAGCCGATGCTGTCTGCCTGGCCGAAGCCGGTGCTCAACCGTCCCGCCGACGTGCTCAAGCTGGCGCGGGAGAAGCTCGCGGCAACGCTCGCGCCAGGACGCGGGATGGACGTCCCGGTGACGGCTCGTGTGGACCGCGAGGCGCTGGAACGGCTCGCCGCCGGCGAGGTCCAGCCCGCCGATTTCCTGGGCGAAGGTTCCTATCCGATCATCGCCCGGCCGGTCGGCTCCCATGCCGGCCATGGCTTGAGCAAGCTCGACACCGCGGAAGCGGTCCTCGCCTACCTGCAGACGCAGAAGGGCGAGGCATTCTCGATCTCTCGCTTCGTCGACTATAGCGGGGGAGACGGCCTCTTCCGCAAGTTCCGCATCGCGCTGGTCGGCGGC
>JBQCFA010000548.1:0-7420 GCA_051959695.1 Rhizobiaceae bacterium | reverse complement strand
TTGAGGTAGCCGAGCGGATCCTGGAAGATCATCGAGAAGCCGCCATGTCGGCGCAACGCGCGCAAATCGGCGTCGGCAATGCGGGTGAGATCCCTTCCCCGGAAGCGGATATCTCCCCGCAGCTCGGCTAGTTCGACATTGGGCAACAGCTTCAGAATGGCGCGCGCAAGCGTGCTTTTGCCGGAACCGGACTCGCCAACGATGCCGATGCTTTCGCCGGGCCTCACGACCAGGTCGACACCGTCCACCGCGCGCACGACGGTGCCGCCGACGCGCAAATGGACCTTCAGATCGCGAACGTCGAGCAGTTCGCCCTCCTGGACGCCCGTCGCGCCGGCGTCGATGGTTCCGGCGATCACGATTGCAACCCTCCGGCCCTGCCGCGCGTGCGCGGGTCGATGATTTCGTTCAGTCCGTCGGCGAACAGGTTGAGGCCGACGACGGCAAGGCAGATGGCGGCGCCGGGGAAGAAGCTCGTCCACCAGGCGAGCGTCATGTAGTCCTGCGCGACGTAGAGGAGCTGGCCCCAGCTTACCACGTTGGGATCCGAGAGCCCGAGGAAGCCCAGTCCCGCTTCGATGAGGATCGCCACGCTGGCGTCGAGCGCCACCTGGACCACGACCGGGCGGATCGCGGTCGGAAGGATTTCGCGCAGGATGATGTGCGCGGTCGACAGATCGGCGACCTTGGCAGCCGCCACGAAGTCCATCCCCCGCAGCCGGATGTACTGGCCGTAGACGAGCCGGGCTTCGACGGGCCAGATCGCCAGGATGATGGCCGCGAGAAGCAGCCAGAAGCTGCTGCCGAAAAGAGCTACCGTGAACAGCACCACGACGATGACCGGCAGGGTCTGGAAGAGCTCCGCCACGCGCATCAAGAGGGCTTCGACAGCGCCGCGGAAATAGCCGGCCAGCATGCCGACGATTCCGCCCAGGACAAGCGCGCCGAAGGCGGCGCCCAGGCCGATCGCCAGCGAGGTGCGCGTTCCATACAGTACCAGGGAAAAGATGTCCTGACCGGTATTGTTGGTGCCGAACAGGTTCTGCGCGGAGGGCGGAGCAAGGCTCGCCTGCGCCTGCTGGAGGGGATCGTAAGGCGCTATCAGCGGCGCGAAGACGGCAACCGCCGCCAACAGGAGCAGGATCGCGCATCCCGCCGCGCCGTGGCGGGTGCCGGCCATGTTGCGGAGGAATGCCTTCAAGCCGCGCCACGTCCTGCCGACCGGTCGAGCCGCGGCGAGATCCGGTTTCATGCCGGCTTCCCCGCTCATCCACGGCTCCGGATGCGAGGATCAAGGGCCGCATAGAGAAGATCGACCAGCAGGTTGATGACGATGACCGCGATCGCGGCAAAGATGACGATGCCCACGACGGTCATGTTGTCGCGCATCCGGACCGCCTGGACGAGGAGCAGGCCAAGCCCCGGCCAGGTGAAGACGGTCTCCAGCAGCACCGCGCCGCCCAGCGCCGCTCCGAAGGCGTAGCCCGCCAGCGTCACCAGCGGCAGCGAGGAATTCCTCAGGACATGGCCGCGAATGATGGCGCCGCGCGACAAGCCTTTGGCGCGCGCGGTAACGATATATCCCTGGCCCAGCGTATCGGCGACGCTTGCCCGCATGATACGCGCGAAGCGGGTGCCCTCATGCACGGCGAAGGCGAGTGCGGGGAGCGCGATGTAGTGCGCTCTTTCGACGAACCACGAGAAGCCATGGGCGCGCGACACAAGCGGGCCCATGCCCTGGGTGGGGAACCAGCCGAGATGCACAGCCAGCACCAGGACCAGGAGCTGGCCAAGCCAGAAGGTCGGGATGGCGTATGCTACCAGCGCGGTCGACGTCCAGAAATGATCGACGCGGCTGTTGCGGGTCGTTCCGGAGACGGTGCCGATGAGGATGCCGAACGGCACGGCGATGAGGAATCCGACGAGGGTGAGAAGGATCGTCCGGGGAGCGCTCTCGGCGATGAGGTCGAGCACCGGCCTTTGAAACTGGTAGGAATAGCCGAAATCGCCGTGAAGGAGGTTGGCGAAGTAGCTGTAGACGCGAACCGGAAACGGGTCGTCCAGATGATAGTGCTGCGTTATCGCGGCCCGGAACTCGGGCGATACCGGAAAGTCCCCGACCATGGCCTGCACCGGATCGCCCGGAATGAACTGCAACATCAGCAGGATCACGAGGATCACCGCGATCAGGAGCGGGATCGCATGCAGCAGCCGGAAGAGGACGAACCGGAGCATCCGACTTCGTCAGGCGAGGCGGAAGAAGCGCGCGGCATTGCCGTAGAGCCACTTCTCCACGACGGAATCCTTCAGCGGCAGGTTCCTGTATTCCTCGATCAGCTCCTCGAAGGACGTACCGAAAAGATAGCGGGAGAGCCCGGTCATGATCTTGTCCTGCAGCAGCGTGTTGCCGAATTGCAGGAACTGCTCCCAGCCGGAGCCCTGCTGCGCCAGATAGCGCGGACGGTGAGCGGCGGTGTCGCAGTAAAGGTTGGGATGGCGGCGCAGGAGGCCCACCATCTCGTTGACCCAGGGCCAGCCGCCGAGACCGGCGATGATCCGCAATTCGGGAAAGTCCACTGCGACATTGTCGATGTGGCGGGGATGGCCCAGATCGTAGGGCCGGTCGTTCGCATAGTTCATGGCGGTGTAGATGCGGACCGGCACGTCGAGTTCGACGCATTTTGCGTAGAGCGGATAATAGCGGCGGTCGCTGGCCGGGAGGCAGTTGTAGAGCGAGGAAACCCTCAAGCCCCCTACCCCGTCTTCCTTCACAAGCCTCTCGAACTCGCGCACGGCGCGCATTCCATCCATCGGATCGAGCGAGGCGAAGCAGATGAAGCGGTCGCCATATTGGCGCTTGATCGGTCCGATATCGGCGTTGCGTGCCCCGACCAGATAGCCGACGGCGACGCCCGCGCGGTCCATGTCGGCGACGAGGCGCTCCATGCCGCCGTCATCTTCCTGAGCTGCCGCCGAGCGGTCGGGCGCCTGGCGGAAAACATGCTGATAGTTGTCGAAGCCATAGCCTTCCGGACGGGGTAGAGGCTCGGCGAAGGGTGTGCCAGGACGGCCATGGCTTATGTCGTGGATATGCGGCGAACGCAGGCTGCGCGGCAGGTTCACTTCCAGGTCGATTACACGAGACATCCCAAAACTCCTCCAGGCCCTCCCCGCGGCCGCGCCTTGGAGTGGTTCTCACCTTGTTGTCAGGCAGAATGACAGAAGGAAAAATGTTGTCAACTTAACAAATTTATGTCCTTAGATATGTCGAATATCCTGACAATCCGAGCGAAAGATCGGAGAAATGAAGTTGAGCAAATGGCAGGTTGAGGATCCGGGTTTCGCCACGACCCTGGCCAAGGGGCTCGCCGTCCTGCGCGCATTTCGCGGCGGCAAGCAGAGGATGAGCAATGCTGAAATCGCCGCGGAGATCGGCGTAACGCGGCCGACCGCGGCCCGCCTTACCTACACGCTGGTGAAGCTCGGCTACCTGAAATCCGAGAGATCGAAGTACCGGCTGGCCTGGCGCGTCGCCTCGCTGGCGAGTCCGCTGCTGCTCAACATGAGCATCCTGCATGTGGCGCGCTCCTCGATGGAGCGGCTGGCGCAGGACGTCGGCGGCACCGTATCGATCGGCGTCATCGACAATCTCGGCTTTCTCTATATCGAGACGGCGCGGGCGAATGAGAACATCTGGCATACGCCCGATCTTGGAACGATCGGCCCCCTGGTATCCGCTACCATCGGACATGCGCTCTGCTCGCTGCTCAACGGCGACGAGCTCGAGGATATCGAAGCACGCATGGCTCAACGATCACCGGAAACCTGGGCTCAATTCGGCGAGCGCTTCCGGCAGGGAGTTCAATCATGCTTGGACCATGGATATTCGGTGCTAAAGGGCGACTGGATTCCCGAGACCCATTCAGTCGGAGTTCCGCTGTTTCGCGATCGTGACGGCGAATGTTTCGCGATCAACTGCCGCGTGCCGATCTTCAGGCTGCGCGGCAACCAGATCGAGGACGAGGTGGCGCCGCGACTGAAATCCCTCGCCAGCAACATCCGTGCGCAATATCTGGGCAACGAGTCGGCCAATACGAAACGCTAAGCCGTGTGGACGGATTTGGCTTTCCCCCGATAGCGCAGAATGCGGTGCCATTCGTGTTCGCTATGTTTCAACTCCTGGTTAACGTAGCCGTAAAGCTGACGAGCGGCGCGCGAAAGCGGTCGCTGCGCCGGGTGGATCAGGGTCAGTTCAACATCGAATACCGGATCAATGATCGGGCTGACTGTCAAACGATCATTGTCCAGTTCCTTGAGGCCGACCCAATAAGGAAGAATGGCGGACCAGTCCGTGAGACTCAGAAACTCGAGTCCCGCCGCAAGGCTGGCAATCGAAATCGTGCGCTCCACCCCGATCTCTCCATGGCGGATGGCATCTTCGATCCTGGGCCTTAGACTGTTGGTGGCGGATGGTACGAACATCTTCAACGGCCGGACGTCGCCGATACGCACAGGCTCCATCTGGGCCAGGCCGCGCTTCGCTCCCGAAATCAGTGCCACGGGAAACTTGCCGATAGTGGTGGCCGTCAGGCCGGGCTGCGGACGTGCGAACTGCCCGACATAGAAATCAAGCGCGCCGCCGGAGGCCTCGGCGACAAGCGCGTCGGCCGTGCCGCTGGCAATATCGACGTCAACCCGGGGATATTCCTCCGTATATCGGGCGAGAGCGGCGGGCAGGACAGTCTTCGCGATGCCGGGCGCGAAGCCGGCAGAGACCGAACCGCTGAGCCCGGCGGAGAAATCCTCGAGTTCCATCTCCGCTTCCGACACCGCGTTCAGCACCGCAAGGCAGCGCTTGTAGAACCGCCATCCGGCGGCCGTGGGGTCCACGCCGCGCCGCGTGCGCTCCAGCAGCCTGGTGTGCAGCCGCGCCTCGAGCGCAGTCATCTGCTGGCTCACGCCGGAGGCCGTGCAGTTCAGCCGCCCGGCGGCGGCGCTGAGCGAACCTTCCTCGCATGCGGCGACAAAGTAGCGGATCTGCCTTAGGTCCATGACGTGTCTTGATATTACAATCTCTAAAGGCACTCCTTAGCAGATTTAATTACCAGTAACAGCAGAACTGATTTTATGGTCTCGTCCCAAGGCAGGGAGGAATGCCTCGCCGCCAAGGCTATCGTCGGGGCATGTCGCCAGCGCGCCCGTTATCTCGAGGACAGAAATTCGCATGTTGCCCCTTGAAGGCTATCGGGTGCTCGACCTGACGCACGTACTCGCGGGGCCGTGCGCGACCCATCATCTGCGCTGCCTCGGCGCCGAGGTAATCAAGATCGAGCGCCCCGGAGGCGGCGATCCGATGCGCGCACTGGACATGCAGCCGGAGCTGGAAGGGCTGACGCCGGGCTTCCGCGCCCTGAACGCGGGAAAGAAGTCCGTCGTCCTCGATCTCGCCACCGAAGAAGGACATGCCGCCGTCCTGCACCTTGTCGAAAGCTGCGACGTCTTTGTCGAGAATTTCCGTCCCGGCGTCGCCCGCAAGCTTGGGCTCGGACCGGACGACGTCCGCGCGGTTCGGCCAGATATCGTCTACTGTTCCATATCCGGATGGGGACAGAGCGGCCCAAACAGCGCGCGGGGAGCGTATGACCACGTCATCCAGGCCGCGACCGGAATGATGGCGATGCAGGGAAGCGATGCCTCCGCGCCCCCCGTCAAGGTGGGCTTTCCCGTCATTGACATCGCCACCGGCATAAGCGCGGCGGAAGCCATCCTCGCCGCGCTCATCCGCCGCCTTCGCGGCGACACCGCACCTATCACGCTCGACGTATCGATGGTCGACTGCGCGCTCGCCTTGATGTCCGGACCGGCGGCGAGCACGCTCGCGACGGGCAAGGCTCCGGCGCGCGTCGGCAATCGCGGCTTCGTTGGAAGCCCCGGCGCCGAAACCTTCGCCACGTCCGATGGCCACATCTCGGTGGCGGCGAACACGATGGGTCAGTTCACGACGTTGTGCGGATTGCTCGGCCGTCCGGAGCTGGCGAAGCCGCCATATCTGCCCGCCGGACTGTCGAGCGGGGCGTTTCTCGCAAACGCGGCGACTGACCGGTTGCGCGAGGAGCTGGCCGGGGCTTTCGCGACGGTCCGGGCCGACACGCTCGAAGCCGAGTTGAACGAGGCCGGAGTTCCCGCCGCCAGGGTGCGGGACCTCGGCGAATACTTGCATGAGGTCTACTCGCAGACGCCGGGCATCGGCATCGACGGTGAACCGCTGGCGCTCGGCCCGGCATTCCGATGGACCGATTCCGGGCCGACGAAGCTGTCCCGGGCGCCGAAGCTCGGGGCGGACGAGGACGTACTGAAGGCCGAGACGAACAGTGCCACGCCGCAACCGGCCTCGGCGAGGTAGACCGGCATTAGAGAGTTCGCCGCCGCGCCAGAACAGGCGGCCATCAGGGAGGAAGTCAGATGAAAAGATTGGTCAAAGCTTCAATCGCGTGCCTGGGGATCGCCGTCGGGATCGGCGCCGGCGCGCTTGCGGCGGGCGCCGCGCCATCAGGCACGTTCAGGTTCGCCGAAGAGGTCAAGCTCGTTACGCTGGATCCGTACCAGCACTCCGGTGGCGGCATTTCCTATATGCGTCCCGTCTATGAATCGCTGTTCACGATGACGCCGGACAACAAGGTCGCGCCATTTCTCGCCACCGGCTACAAGATCGACGGCCTGAAGGTCACGCTGACCCTGCGCAAGGACGTCAAGTTCAGCGACGGCACGCCGTTCAACGCCGAGGCCGTCGTCGCCAATTTGAAGCGCGGCATCAAGCTCAACGTACTGGCGGCGCTGAAGCCGATCGCCGACGTGACGGCCGATGACGACCACACGGTTACCATCACGCTCAAGAAGGCAGACCCCTCGCTGATCACCGACCTGACCGCCGAGCCCGGCATGATGATCAGCCCGAAGGCCCTCGACAATCCGGGGCTCGACCGCAATCCGGTCGGAACCGGTCCGTATCTTTATGACAAGGCCGATTCGCGCGAGGGCGAGGTCCGCGTCTACAAGCCCAATCCCGGCTATTGGGCGCCTGACCAGGTCGGGCTCCAGCGCATAGAGATATGGGAGTTGCCGGACGACACGGCGCGTCTCAACGCGCTGAAGACGGGCCAAGTCGATGTCGGCATCTGGCTCGCCAATCCGCAGGCTGCCATCATCGGAAGGACTCCGGGCCTGAAACTGGTGAAAAACGTGGGCGGCTACACCTATCAGGTGATCATCCAGGACCGCGCCGGAACCAAGATCCCGGCCTTCGCCGACAAGCGCGTGCGCCAGGCAATGAACTATGCCATCGATCGCAACGCCTACAACAAGGCCGTGGATTTCGGGCTGTCCGAGCCCGCCTACCAGCCCTATCCCAAAGGCACATGGG
>JBQCFA010000547.1:0-5703 GCA_051959695.1 Rhizobiaceae bacterium | reverse complement strand
AGTTCTGCGTCCGAGCCAGGCGCTGCGGCTGTGGCAACTGGTCTCGCTCGCCGAGGTGACGGGCGGCGCCCATGACCTCTCGTTTCGCCAGGCGGCGATCCTGCTCACGGTCTATCTTGACCCTCCTCCGCACACGGTGCGCGGTCTGGCGAGCCGTCTCGGCGTCACCAAGCCGGTCATCACGCGGGCGCTCGACACGATGGGCGCCATGAAGCTCGTGTCGCGGCACAGGGACGATAACGACAGGCGCAACGTACTTGTGCGCCGCACGGTGGAAGGTGCACTCTACGTCGAAAGGTTCGGCGACGTGATCATCGCCCGGGCCGCGGAGCTTGCCGCGTGAACGCCCTCGACCGACGCCTCCACGCCTATCGCGACGACCTCGCCGACGAACGGCTGCGCGGGAGCGTCGAGGCGGGCCGTTTTGCCGCCGGGAGGCCGGCGCGGATCAGCGTGCCCGTCGCCGACATGCTCGCGGTGCCGGCCGACACGGCCGGACTGAACACCCAACTGCTCTTCGGCGACGACGTGCTCATCTTCGAGGAAGGACCCGAATGGGCCTGGGTGCAGGCCGCGCGCGACTCCTATGTGGGCTATGTCGCCTTGGCTGCGCTTGCTTCCGATGCGGGGGAACCGACCCATGCCGTTTGCGTGCCCCGCACCTTCGTCTATGCGGGCGCGGATCTCAGGCTGCCGCGCCGGACAAGCCTCTCGATCGGTTCGCGCGTTTCCGTCCATGACTTCGCCGAGACACGTGGCACGCGATACGCGGTGCTGGCCTCCGGCGAAGCGTTGATCGCGAGCCACCTCGAGCCCGCCGGGAAACATTCCAGCGATTATGTCGATATCGCCGAGCAGTTCGTTGGCACGCCCTATCTGTGGGGTGGCGCCAGCGCCTTCGGCATCGATTGTTCCGGCCTCGTCCAACTTGCCATGCGCATGGCCGGGCTCGCTGCGCCGCGCGATTCGGACATGCAGGCCGCCGGGCTGGGCGAACCGCTCGATCCAGGCGCGGACATGTCCGGCCTGCGACGCGGCGATCTCGTCTTCTGGAAAGGCCATGTCGCCATCATGCTGGACGAGCGGAACATCATCCATGCCAACGGCCACACGATGATGGTGTCGCGCGAGCCGCTTGCCGAGGCGGTCGAGCGCATCGCCTATCTCTATGGGGGGCCGACCGGCTTTCGCCGTCCCTGAGGCGGCCCGCTCAGTAGCCTGCCTTCCGGTCCACCACGTTCCGCAGTTCCTCGCCGCGCTCGAAGGCGTCCATCTGCGCCAGCATCGGTGGCACGAGGTGGAGGGGATCGGATGTCGCCGCCGCATGCGGCGTGATGAAGACCTTCGGATGCACCCAGAGCGGACTCGTCCGCGGCAGCGGTTCCGTCTCGAATACGTCAAGGCTTGCTTCCTTGATCAGTCCGTCGTCGAGCGCGCGGATGATATCGGAATCCTTCTGCAACCGGCCGCGTCCGGCATTGATCAGGAAGGCGCCGCCGAGCGGATTGTCGCGGTTGAGCTTGCCGAGCAATTTGTAGTCGATGATGCCCCGCGTCGCAGGCGTCAGCGGCAGCAGCGATACCAGGATATCGGTGGCATTGAGGAAGGCATCGAGCCCGTCCGGGCCATGGAAGATTTCGACTCCGGGCATGGCGTGCGGCGAACGGCTCCAGCCGTTCACCCTGAAGCCGAGCGCGAGGAGCACCTTGGCGGCGGCTCGGCCGAGCGTGCCGAAGCCCATGATACCGACGCGCATCGCGGATGCAGCTGGTTGCGGCGGCTCATGCCAGACACGGCGCGGCTGTTGCGCCCGGTAGGTCATACCCTGGCGCTGGTGGTCCAGCACGCGCCAGACGACGTATTCGGTCATGTATTGCGTAAGATTGTCGGCGACGACCCGCACGATCGGGACCTGGGGAACGCCGGGATCCTCGAAGATATGGTCGACCCCCGCCCCGATCGAGAAGATGATCTTGAGATTGGGCAGGGACGACAGCACTCCGGGTCGGTGCTTCCACACCACCGCATAGTCGATGGAAGGATCGCGCGGCCCGTCCGGCTCCAGCACGACTGTTCGCGATTGCGATAGAAGCTCGTGCCAGCGCTGCGGGTTGAAGCCCTGTACGGAAAGGAGAACGCGTCGGCCGGTCATGTCGGTCCCTGGTCTATTGGCTCACCACGCCTTCCGGCGCCGTCTCGATCCTGAAGGCCGCCGAGATGAGCGCCTTGGTATAATCGGTCCGGGGCCGGTTGAATATCTGCTCGGCCGGACCATGCTCGACCACCTTGCCGTTGCGCATCACGATCACCTCGTTGGCGAGCGCGCGCACGACCTTGAGGTCGTGGCTGATGAACAGATAGGCGAGGTTGTGCCGCTGCTGCAGCCGCCTGAGCAGGTCGACCACCTGCGCCTGCACGCTCATGTCGAGCGCCGAGGTCGGCTCGTCGAGCATGACGAAACGCGGATTGAGTACCATCGCGCGCGCGATGGCCACACGCTGGCGCTGTCCCCCGGAGAATTCGTGCGGATAGCGGAACCGCGTCGCCGGATCGAGCCCCACTTCCTTCAGCACGTTGACCACCCGATGGTCGCGCTCCTCCGCCGTGAGCTTCGGCTCATGGATCCGCAATCCTTCCTCGATGATCTCCGCGATCGACATGCGCGGGCTGAGCGAGCCGAACGGGTCCTGGAAGACGATCTGCAGCTCGCGCCTGAGCGGCCGCATCTGCTTGAAGGAATAGGCGTCGATCTCGCGGCCTGTGAAGACGATCCGGCCTTGGGAAGAGATCATGCGGGCCAGCGCCAGGCCGAGCGTCGTCTTGCCCGATCCCGATTCGCCTACGACGCCGAGCGTCTGGCCGGCGCGAACCGTCAGGTCGATGCCGTCGACCGCCTTCACATGGTCGACGGTGCGGCGCATGAAGCCCTGCTTGATCGGAAACCACACCTTGACGTCGCCGCCGCGCATGACGGCCTCCGCCTCCTCGTCGGACAGGGGCGGCTTGCCCTTGGGTTCGGCGGCAAGAAGATGCCGCGTATATTCATGCTGTGGATTGTCGAAGATCTCCTTCGTCGGCCCGGCCTCGACGATCTTGCCGCCGGTCATGACGCAGACGCGGTCGGCGATGCGCCGCACGATGCCGAGATCATGGGTGATGAACAGCATGGACATGCCGTTCGCTTCCTTCAGCCGGGCAAGGAGCTCCAGGATCTGCGCTTGCACCGTCACGTCGAGCGCCGTTGTCGGCTCGTCGGCGATGAGAAGGTCGGGTTCATTGGCGAGCGCCATGGCGATCATCACGCGCTGGCGCTGGCCGCCGGAAAGCTGGTGCGGATAGGCGCCGAGACGCTTTTCCGCATCGCGTATGCCGACTTCGTTCAGGAGTTCGAGCGTGCGGGCGCGGGCCGGAGCGTCACGCATTCCGCGATGCACGCGCAGGATCTCGCCGATCTGCCGCTCCACCGTGTGCAGCGGATTGAGCGAAGTCATCGGCTCCTGGAAGATCATTGTGATGTCGTTGCCGCGCACGCGGCGCAGCTCCTTCTCGTTCGCGGCCAGAAGGTCCTTGCCGTTGAAGAGGATCTGGCCGGACGGATGGCTCGCGGCAGGGTAGGGGAGCAATTTCAGGACCGAGAGCGCGGTCACCGACTTGCCCGATCCGGATTCGCCGACGAGCGCTACTGTCTCCCTTTTGCCGACATCGAAGGAGACATGGTCGACGGCGAGGCTCTCGCGCCCGCCCTGGCTGAAGGTGACGGAGAGATCACGGACGGACAGGAGGGGGTCTTCGCTCACATCGCCGTCCTTCACCGGAACGTCTTCCGCGGGTCGAAGGCATCCCGGGTCGCTTCACCGATGAAGATCAGCAGAGACAGCATGATCGACAGCGTGAAGAAGCCGGCAAGCCCGAGCCAGGGCGCGTTGAGGTTGGACTGGCCCTGCTTCAACAGTTCGCCGAGTGAAGGCGAGCCCGGCGGCAGGCCGAAGCCGAGGAAGTCGAGCGAGGTAAGTGTCGTGATCGAGCTGTTCAGGATGAAGGGCAGGAAGGTCAGCGTCGCCACCATCGCGTTCGGCAGCATGTGCCGGTAGATGATGGTGCGATTGGAGACGCCGAGCGCACGCGCCGCGTTGACGTATTCCAGGTTGCGCGCGCGCAGGAATTCCGCCCGCACCACGCCCACGAAAGCCACCCATGAGAAGAGCAGCATCAGCCCAAGCAGGATGAAGAATCCGGGCGGCAGCACCGAAGCCATGATAAGGATCAGGTAGAGCACCGGGATCGATGACCATATCTCGATGAAGCGCTGGAACAGCAGGTCGGTCCAGCCGCCGAAATAGCCCTGCACCGCTCCGGCCGAGACGCCCAGTAGGGCCGAGAAGAAGGTCAGGACGAGGCCGAACAGCACCGATATGCGGAAGCCGTAGATGACGCGGGCCAATACGTCGCGCGCCTGGTCGTCGGTGCCGAGCCAGTTCCAGTTGCCGATCGAGCAGCCCGGATCTTCGACGCCCTTCGGATAACGCTGGCAGCGCACCTCCTTCGGATAGAGCCATGAGGGTTTGGCCGGCGCTGCCGTGGGTATCTCGTTGTTGACGGTTCGGTAGGAATAGCGGATCGGCGGCCAGACCAGCCAGCCATGCGCCTCGATCTCGTCATGGATCGCCGGATCCCGGTAGTCGGCCACGGCGAGGAAACCGCCGAACTTCTCCTCCGGATAGTCGACCAGCACCGGGAACAGGATCTCGCCCTTGTAGGAGGCGATGATCGGCCTGTCGTTGGCGATAAGCTCGGAGAACAGCGATAGCACGAACAGCACCAGGAAAATCCACAGTGACCAGTATCCGCGCCGATTGGCCTTGAAGTTCATCCAGCGCCGCTGGTTGAGCGGCGACAGGAACGGACGCCGTCGGTGGTCGCGTACCGTCTCGACCGCGGTCTTGACCTGGATGTCGCTCATCCCACGTCCCGCCGCTCGAAGTCGATGCGCGGATCGATCCAGGTGTAGGTGAGGTCGGAGATGAGGGTAACGAACAGGCCGAGCAGGGAGAAGATATAGAGATTGGCGAAGACGACGGGGTAGTCGCGGTCGAGTACCGAGCGAAAGCCGAGCAGGCCCAATCCGTCGAGCGAGAAGATGTTCTCGATCAGCAGCGACCCGGTGAAGAAGGCGGAGATGAAGGCGCCCGGAAAGCCGGCGATGACGATCAGCATCGCGTTGCGGAAGACGTGGCGATAGAGCACCTGCCGCTCTGTCAGGCCCTTGGCGCGCGCTGTGACGACATATTGCTTGCGGATTTCCTCCAGGAAGGAGTTCTTGGTCAGGAGAGTGATCGTCGCGAAGGCCGACAGGATCATCGCCGTGATCGGAAGCGTGATGTGCCAGAGATAGTCCAAGACCTTGCCGGGTATGGAGAGCTGGCTCCAATTGTCCGAAGTCAGGCCGCGCAGCGGAAACCAGTCGAAGAAGGAGCCGCCGGCGAAGAGCACCATCAGGAGGATGGCGAAGAGGAAGCCGGGGATGGCGTAGCCGACGATGATGATGCCGCTCGTCCACACGTCGAAGGCCGAGCCGTCCTTGACCGCCTTGCGGATGCCGAGCGGGATCGAGATCAGGTAGGACAGAAGCGTGATCCACAGGCCGAGCGAGATCGACACCGGCATTTTTTCCAGGATCAGCTTGAGCACGGAGATGTCGCGGAA
>JBQCFA010000546.1:0-5723 GCA_051959695.1 Rhizobiaceae bacterium | reverse complement strand
CACCATCATCGAGATCGTCGAGGCGACCTTGTTCATGGCGCTGGCGATCGCCCACCAGTCGAGAACGGGGTATTGCGCGTCGAGAAGCTTGCGGGCGAACCCTTCGAACGCCTGTTTCTCCTGTGCGACGCGGTTATAGCTTTGCAGAACGGCTATATTGCCGATCGCGTCGCTGACATGGCCGAAGACGGCGTTGTGGTGCGATTCCACGGCGGTCTGGCCGGCTTTCGTGCGATACATGACGACGCGGCCGGTTATGAAGTACAGTATGCCGAGCCCGAGCAGCACGGCCGACAACCTGAGGTCCAGGGCCAACGCCGTCGGGATCATGAAGAGGATGGCCACTGCGGTGGAAAGATGCTGCCGCATGAATTCGAGCCACAGGCTGAAAAGCGCGTCCATTGCGCGCACGAGGGTGTGCAGCACATTCGACGTGCCATTCGCCTGGTGCCAAGCCAGCGGCATGGTGATAATGCGCTCGAACGAACTTCCCATCACCTCGAGCCGGCGCCTGTGGGCAAGACGGTCGGCGCCACGCGCAACGAGGACGAACGCGAAAATGTTGAAGATGCCCAACGCCGCCCACATCAACAGCGTCGAAGCCACCGGCTGGTGTTCCGACACGCCTTCGATGACGCGTCCGAACAAAACCGGCTCCGCCACGGTGACGAACGCCAGAACCACATTCGCGGAACAGATGAACAGTACCGGACGTTTGGCGGGCGCAAGGTAGCGCAACGCCTTCCAGTAGATCTCGACCAAAGACACTTCCGCCTACTCCCGGCTGGCGATAAAATTGTGCGCCGCAAAATCCGAAGCACTTTCTTAGGTCGCGACGCAAGATGAAAATGGTGACAGATGGCGTCCGTTCCATGGCAAAGGGAACAATAGTTGAGAGTCTCTTGTAACATTTCGTGATGAGCTAAGCTTTTGAGATAAAAGAAAAACTGCAAGCCTGAACCGCATTTGAGGAGCACAGGGAATCCACCGCTGGCGGCTCGCGTAGCCTGGCCGTCTAGGGCTGGGGCCAATACGGGCCGAAACTGTCTTCTCTCGAATAGGAGCCACCCCCGCCAGGGAATGGTATTTCCCAAAGGGAATGCGCGGACCCCGACTGTCGTTGCGTAGGATTTTGCAAGGCAGCCATGCATTTTCGGCGGAAAAGAGATCGGGCCTGTAGAAGAGGAGCTTTGCGCCTCGCACGCGCTCGCCTGCGGAAGAATGCGGTGCTAAGGCGGTGCCCGAAAGGAGCAGTCGATGGCAGGCGTGGAGCAGATGACGGTAGAGCCAGGCGAGGCGGGGATGCGGCTCGACCGCTGGTTCAAAGCTCACTACCCTGGTCTTGGCTTCGGCCCTCTGCAGAAGCTGCTACGCTCTGGCCAGGTGCGCGTGGACGGCAAGCGCGCGAAATCCGACACGCGGGTGGAGCCGGGCCAGGTCGTCCGCATTCCGCCTGTCGATGTCGATCGGAAGGACAGCGGCGGCCTCACGGCGAAATCCATCCGCGGGCAGGATGACGGCGACGTCCTTGCGCGGATGCTGCTTTTCGAGGACGAGAAGCTCTACGTGTTCAACAAGCCTGCCGGGCTAGCCGTCCAGGGCGGCTCGGGCGTGACTCGCCACGTCGACGACATGCTGGAGGCCTGGCGCAACAGGAAGGGCGAGAAACCGCGCCTGGTGCATCGGCTTGACCGTGATACCTCCGGCGTCCTGGTGGTGGCGCGCACGCGCCTCGCCGCGATGCATTTGGCCAAGGCTTTCCGCGAGCGCGAGACGAAGAAAGTTTACTGGGCGCTGGTGAAAGGGGTGCCGAAAAAACGGGAGGCTCGCATATCCTCCTGGCTGGTCAGGGAACCTGGCCCCGATGGCGACCGTATGCGCGTCGCAAGACATGGTGAAACAGGCGCCGACCACGCGGTCTCCAACTATAGGCTCGTGGAGCAGGCGGGTACGGCGCTGAGCTGGCTTGAGATGGAGCCATATACCGGCAGGACGCACCAGCTTCGAGTCCACGCGGCGAGCATTGGCTGCCCGATCATCGGCGATCCCAAATATTTCGAGGCCGACCAGAACTGGGAATTTCCCGGCGGCATCCAGAACCGCCTGCACCTTCACGCCCGCCGCATCGTCATCCCGCATCCCGACGGTGTCGGCTCCGTGGACGTGACGGCGCCGCTGCCGCCGCACATGGTGCAGAGCTGGAACCTGCTTGGCTTCGACGAGGCGGAGGCGGGCGAAGCGGGCTGAAACGGCTACGGAGCAACCTATATGGGGATTGACGCAGAAGGCGGAGACCAGCATGCGCGATGTATTGATCGACCTTGAAGCGGGCCGGCACTTGTCCGATTCCGACCCGGTAAAGCGCGCGCGCAACCAGATGAAGGTGGCGCTGCCGAAGCGGTTTTATTCCGAGGTCACGACGGCGGAAGAAGCTGGCGGCCATGTTGTCAGGCTCGACGGGAGGTCTGTGCGCACGCCAGCCGGGGCGGTATTGGTGCTGCCGAGCGCCGCTGCCGCACGGCTCGTAGCGGACGAATATGCGGCACAGGAGGAGCGCATCGAGCCCGCCACAATGCCGTTGACGCGGCTTGCCAATACGGCCTTCGACGGCGTTTCCGTGGCGGCGGACGCCGTATTGGAGGATGTGCTGAAATATTCCACGAGCGATCTTCTCTGCTACCGGGCCGATGCTCCCGAAAGACTGGTGGAGCGTCAGTCGGAGGCGTGGGATCCGGTCCTTGATTGGGCGAGAAGGGAGATAGGCGGACGTTTCGTACTCGCCGAGGGCGTCATGCATGTCGATCAACCGCGCGAGACGATCGGCGCCGTCGCCATCCATCTGCGCAAGCGGGTCGAGCCGTTCCGCCTCGCCGCCATCCATCTGATGACGTCTCTGACCGGATCGGCCTTGTTGGCGCTCGCGGTCGAGGCCAAGGCGCTCGACGCGGAATCGGCGTGGGAGGCCGCCCATGTCGACGAGGATTGGAATGTCGAGCATTGGGGTGAGGACCCTGAGGCGGTTGAACGGCGGGCGAGCCGCAAACGCGACATGATGGCCGCGGTGGCGCTCCTCGATGCGCTCGATGCCGATGCGAATTAGGTTCTGCCGCTAGCTCTGCAGCCGGAGCAGGACGGCGCCCGAAAGCGTCACGAACACCGATACGACCTTGCCGAGATTGATGCGTTCCCTCAGGAATAGCGTGCCGATGATCAGCGCGAAGACGAGGCTGGTTTCGCGCAGCGCGGAAACCAGCGCGATCGGCGCTTGCGTGAATGCCCAGGTGACAAGCGCGTAGGCGATGAAGGAAAGGGGGCCGCCGATCCAGAGCGAGCGCCGGCAGTCGCGCAACGCCGAGATGACAACGTTGCGGCGGAAGAACGACATGCCGATGCACATCATGGCGCAATTGAGAGAAGCCGAAGCGCCGTAGAACGCCAGGCTGTTGCCCGAAAGGCGCGCTCCGACGCCGTCGTTCAGCGAATAGCTCGAAATGAAGATGCCGGTGATCAGCGCCAGCGTGCACGACACCATGTTCAGCCGCCCGTCCGTCCTCGCCGTCAGCACGATGCTGATGATGCCGAGTCCTATGAGGGCCACCGCGGCCGTTTCCACAGGAGTCAGGGTTTCGCCCAGGAAGAAGCCGGCGGAGGCCGCGGTGATCAACGGCGCGACGCCGCGCGCGATCGGATAGACCTGGCTGAGATCCCCGACCCGATAGGCGCTGGTGAGGAAGAGGAAATAGCCCGTGTGCAATACGGCGGAACTCGCCACCAGCGGCCACGCCTCACGCGCCGGCAGGCCGGTGAAGACAAGACAGGCAAGGCCGATCACCGCACTGCCCAGCGAAACGGCGAGCGCGCCCGCGGATTTGTCGGGTTGCGACTTTAGAAGCGCATTCCAGGCCGCATGGAGAAACGCGGCGCACATGATGGCGATGAGTATATGCGTGGGCATGCCGGGATTCGATCACTGTGATGTTCGCCGGCTTACATAAGACAAGGACGCCGCCCTGGATACAGCCATGCCAGGCAGAGCAATAGGCCTCGGGGAATGCGAGGTCGTCATACACAGAAGCCGCGGGGATCGCTCGCCGCGGCTTCTGCCAATTGCGCGTATTTGCGCGATCAGACCGAATAGTACATGTCGAACTCGATCGGATGCGGCGTCATGTCGTAGCGCAGCACTTCCGCCATCTTCAATTCGATGAAGGCGTCGATCTGGTCGTCGTCGAAGACGCCGCCGGCCTTTAGGAAGCCGCGGTCCTTATCGAGGTTCATCAGCGCCTCGCGCAGCGAGCCCGACACGGTGGGGATCTTCTTCAGTTCCTTCGGCGGAAGATCGTAGAGATCCTTGTCCATCGGCTGGCCGGGGTGGATCTTGTTCTTGATGCCGTCAAGGCCCGCCATCAGCATCGCGGCAAAGCCGAGATACGGGTTCGCGCCCGGATCCGGGAAACGCACCTCGACGCGCTTCGCCTTCGGCGAGGAGCCAAACGGAATGCGGCATGAAGCCGAGCGGTTGCGCGCCGAATAGGCGAGCAACACTGGCGCCTCGAAACCCGGCACCAGACGCTTGTAGGAGTTTGTCAGCGGGTTGGTGAAGGCGTTTATCGCCTTGGCGTGCTTGATGATGCCGCCGATATAGAAGAGGCAGCTCTCCGACAGGCCGGCATATTCATTGCCCGCGAATGTCGGCTTGCCGTCCTTCCAGATCGACTGGTGCACATGCATGCCCGAGCCGTTGTCGCCATAGATCGGCTTCGGCATGAAGGTTGCGGTCTTGCCGTAGGCGTTAGCGACCTGGTGCACGACGTATTTGTAGATCTGCATCTTGTCGGCGTTGCGCACGAGCGTGTCGAACTTCATGCCCAACTCATGCTGCGCAGCCGCAACCTCATGGTGATGCTTCTCGGTCTTGACGCCCATCTCGGCCATGACCGAAAGCATTTCCGAGCGCATGTCCTGGCAGGAATCGACCGGCGGGACCGGGAAGTAGCCGCCCTTGATGCGCGGACGGTGACCCAGATTGCCCGTCTCGTAGTCGGTGTCGTCATTGGACGGAAGTTCGGAGGAATCGAGCTTGAATCCGGTATTGTAGGGGTCAGCCTTGTACTTCACGTCGTCAAAGACGAAAAACTCGGCCTCCGGGCCGACATAGACGGTATCGCCGATGCCTTCGGCCTTCATATAGGCCTCGGCCTTCTTGGCTGTGCCGCGCGGATCGCGGTTGTAGGATTCGCCCGAAACCGGGTCGAGGATGTCGCAGAGCACGACCATGGTCGACTGCGCGAAGAACGGGTCCATGTGGACCGTTTCGGCGTCGGGCATCAGCACCATGTCGGATTCGTTGATGGCCTTCCAGCCGGCGATCGAGGAGCCGTCGAACATGACGCCGTCGGAGAACATGTCCTCGTCGACCTCGACCACGTCCATCGTGACGTGCTGCATCTTGCCTTTGGGATCGGTAAAGCGCAGATCGACGAATTTCACCTCGTTGTCCTTGATCTGCTTCATAATTTCGTTGGCAGTCGTCATAATATCTTTCCCTGTGACAGTTTGATTTCTCGGGACACCGCCGCTCAGACGGCGTCGATCCCGGTCTCGCCCGTGCGGATGCGGATGACTTCCTCGACATTCGACACGAAAATTTTGCCATCGCCGATGCGGCCGGTCTGGGCGGCCTTGCGGATCGCGTCGATGACGGCTTCGGCGTTCTCGTCGGC
>JBQCFA010000545.1:0-7738 GCA_051959695.1 Rhizobiaceae bacterium | reverse complement strand
AGGAACTGCGCCGGCGCAACGCGGATGCCGCCTTCGCCCTGGATAGGCTCGACGAGAATGGCGGCAGTGTCGGGACCGATCGCCTGCCTGGCCGCCTCGATATCGCCGAAGGCCACCTGGTCGAAGCCCTCCACCTTGGGGCCAAAACCTTCGAGATATTTCTTCTGGCCGCCGGCGGCGATGGTCGCCAGCGTCCGCCCGTGAAAGGCGCCCTCGAAGGTGAGGATGCGGAATTTCTCCGGTCTCCCGTTCACATAATGATATCGGCGGGCCGTCTTGATCGCGCATTCGAGCGCCTCGGCGCCCGAATTAGTGAAGAACACCTTGTCGGCGAAGCTGTTGGCCGCGAGCCGCTCGCCCAGCCGCTCCTGCCCCGGTATCTCGTAGAGGTTGGAGACATGCCATAGCTTGCCGGCCTGCTCGGTAAGCGCTCCGACCAGATGAGGGTGGCCGTGGCCGAGGGAATTGACCGCGATGCCGCCGGCAAAATCGAGATATCGCTCGCCCTGGCTCGTCAGGAGCCAGGTGCCCTCGCCCCGGTCGAACGCCAGGGGGGCCCGCGCGAAAGTCCCGTAAAGTGCCGAACTCGTCATCTCGCCTCTCCGAAGGGAGCGACCGGCTCGTTTCAGCCTTCCTGCCGGATCGCGCGCCCGAAATCAAAAAAGCCGCCCCGGGGGACGGCCTTGTCTTCTATATCAGGGTTTTGGCTCTTCCTGTCAACGCGAACATGGCCCGCCGGGCGGCGTGATCAGGCGGCTGCATCGAGGGTGCGGTTGCAAGGCATGGCAGGCCTGCCTATCTGCTAGCCGGGCCGGCTGCGCTACCGTCGCGCACGGCAGACGGAAGCCGGCACGAACTGGACCAAGCGTCGCCGACCGGATTCCACAGGCGATGGACCAGTGTTGCAGGCAGGTGACAGCCACTTCGGTCAAGTTGGGGAAAACCGAAAAAACCGATTCGCCGAACTTTGCCGACTCTTGTCACCGAGTCAGCCGATAAGGTAATTTGCAAGTAGCGAAGAACTAGATTTCGTGCGGCGGACCTAGCAACCGTCTAGATGTGGTATCGCGCTGGCATTTGTCGGGCCGATGAAGGATTCCGATTCCGCACGCGCACAGGAGCGTGCCGATGAACTGGACAGATGAGCGTGTCGAACTTCTCAGGAAGCTGTGGTCGGAGGGACTGAGCGCCAGCCAGATCGCCGCGCAGCTCGGCGGAGTGAGCCGCAACGCCGTGATCGGCAAGGTCCATCGGCTGAAGCTTTCCAGCCGCGGCCGCGCCACCCCCGCGCCTTCGCGCCAGAAAAAGCCGGCGCATGGCGGCGGAACGATGCGGTCGGCGCCGCGCGCGCCTTCGCGCCCGATCACCACTTCGATCGGCGCAACAGCGCTTCAGGTCGAATTCGACGCCGAGCCGCAGCTCCGCCACATGCCGAGACCGGTCGAGGACGTTGTCGTGCCGATTTCGCGGCGGCTGAAGCTCATCGAGTTGACCGAACACACCTGCAAATGGCCGAACGGGGATCCGCTGGCGGAGGACTTCAACTTCTGCGGTAACGATTCCCTCGATAGCGGCCCTTATTGCACCTACCACTCGCGCATTGCCTTCCAGCCCGCCTCCGAGCGGCGGCGGAGCCGGTAAACTTCATCGACTACCCCTCATCCAGGAGAACCAGCGCGTGCTGATCGCCTTGACCAATGGCGTCAGCCGCGTGCGGTTGTAGGCATCCGCGGCCATCTTTATCGCCTCAGCCTGGGTCGGATAGGTGTGAATGACGTTCGCCAGCGCGCGCAAGCCCATGCCGCTGCCGATCGCCAGCGAAATGCCATTGATCATCTCGCCGGCATGGCGGGCGACAATCGTCGCGCCGAGAATGCGGTCCGTCCCTTCCTTGACATGGATCTTGACGAAGCCTTCGTCCTCGCCATCGGTCACGGCGCGGTCGACGTCATGCATGAGGATGGTGAAGGTCCTGACCGGGATGCCGCGTTCGCGCGCGTCGATCACGTACATGCCGACATGCGCGATCTCGGGATCGGTATAGGTGCACCAGGGGATGGTCAGGTTGCTGAAGCGCGACCGCCCGAGGAAAAGCGCGTTGCGCACCGCGATCCGCGCGCTGGCGTCCGCCACGTGCGTGAACTTGTATTTGAGGCAGACATCGCCGGCCGCATAGACGCGGCGGTTCGTGGTGCGCAGGAAATCGTCCACCCTGATGCCCTTTACCCTGTCGTATTCGATGCCGGCTGCTTCGAGGCCGATCCCGTCGACATTCGGCGAGCGGCCGACGCCGACGATGATCTCGTCCACCGTGACGGAGGATTTCCAATCGGCGTTGACGAGCTCGGCGATCTTCTCGCGCCCTTCGCTCCGCACGGCGACGACCTCGGTGTTGAGGCGGATTTCGACGCCGTCATGGGCGAGCGCGTCGGACAGTATCTGCGCGGCGTCCCGTTCCTCCCAAGGCAGGAATTTGGGCTCGTTCTGGGCAATGATGACCTTCGCGCCGAGCCGGGCGAATGCCTGCGCCGTCTCGCAGCCCAGCGGCCCGCCGCCGATGACGAGCAGGCGCCGCGGCCGCCTGGTGAGGTTGAAGGCGCTTTCGTTGGTCAGGTAACCGGCCTCGGCAAGCCCCGGTATCTTCGGATCCAGCGGGCGCGAGCCGGTAGCAACCAACGCTTTCCTGAAGCGCAGCCTTGCGCCTTCCACCTCGATCAAATCCTCTCCCGTGAACCGTCCCTGCCCGAAAAAGACGTCGATCCCTTCCTCGGCGAGACGGCTGACGGAATCGCCCCGGCTGACGCGCTGGCGGATGCGGCGCATGCGATCCATGACAAATGGAAAGTCGACGTCCACATCGCCGTCGAGCCGGGCGCCGAAATGCTCGGCGTTTTCCATGTCGGCATAGAGCCTCGATGTGCGGATGATCGTCTACGACGGGATGCAGCCAACGTTCAGGCAGTCGCCGCCGATCATGTCGTCCTCGATCAGGGCGACCCTGGCGCCGAAGGCGACCGCACCGCGCGCCGCGACGAGGCCAGCGGGACCGGCGCCGATCACGACGAGATTGTAGCAGGCCGCCGGCTCGGGATTGATCCAGTCTCGCGGACGGGCGCTTTCGAGATGTTCGAGGTCGCTGTCGTTGACGGGGAAAGAATTGGCGCCTCTTGTCCGATCCAGCATATCGATCTCCGTTCAGCTCCCGAAGGTACTCCGCGTCAGCCAGCCACCGCGGAATCCGGCGCGCTCGAGCCCTTTGCGGAGATAGGGGCTGCGTCTGGTCAATTCCCAGACCAGGCCCGAGCGATAATTCTCGATCATCATAACCACGAGTCCCTGGTCGAGACCGTAATATCCTTCCGATATCCAGCCCTTCGGGCCATATCCGGCCTGTCCGGCAAGCGTCGGATTGACGGAGCTCGGCAACATGTTCTCGTTGACGGAATTCGGATAGAGCGCGCAGAAGTGGCGCAGGGCCGCGATCGCCTCCTGCGGGGCAAAGGGTAACGATGCGAGCGAAGCCCACGGAGCCACGGTACCGTCGTCCGGACCGAAAGGCGCGCCGCGCGCGGCGTAGCCGAAGAAGCGCCGCTTGAGCCCGCCGATCTCCAGGGCCGGCCCGCCCGGTCCGTCATTCGCGGTCAGCCCCCAGAAATCCTTGCCGTAGCCGGCGAAGGAATACGGATTGCGGCGGGCATATTCGCGGTGAACCAGCGTGGCGCGGCGGCTGTTCTCGAAATAGTCGGAATTCTTCTCGCGCATGAATTCATCGCGAATGCCGGCGAAGTCGATCCAGGCATGCGAGTATTGATGCATGAAGAGCGGCCCGCCATAGAGCATGTCGTAGCCGTAGATGTTTTCCCACTGGTAGGTCTTCGTCCAGGCGGGATAACCGTCTTCGGAAACCGGATGATCCTGCGAGGCCAAGGCGAGCACATAAAGGATCGTCGCCTCGTTGTAGCCTTCCCAGCCATAATGCAGGAATCCGCTTTCCGGCTTCCATCCCTGCCTGAGCGTGGAGTCGCCCCCCATGGCCCATTGCCAGTCGGCCCGCCGGCAAAGGGCTTCGGCGCGTGCGCGTATCGCTGCTTCCGCCGCATCGTCCCGATCAAAATAGGTGGCGGCGACGACAACCCCCGCCAGGAGCAAGGCGGTGTCGACCAGCGAAAGCTCGCAGTTCCAGATCCGGCGACCCCGATCCATGTCGATGAAATGATAGTAGAATCCCTTGTAACCGGTGGCGTCCGGCTCGGGGGACTGCAAGCCGTTCCAGAAGAAATCCAGCGTCCTGAGCGTCCGCTCCGCGGCGACGCCGCGGCTCATCCAGCCCCGCTCGACCCCGATGGGGTAGCAGGAAAGCGCGAAGCCCACGACCGCGATGCTGCAGGGCGACTTGTCACGCGACGTATCGGCGACGAGACCATTCTCGGCGTTCGACCAGCGCAGGAAATACTCGAAGGCACCGCGCTGGAAGCGGTCAAGAAGCGCCTCGTCAGCTTGCGTTGCCGGATCAGTGTCGAGCACCGTCGCCAAATCCAATCTCGACCGCCGCGACCGCGAGGGGCGGCAGCGCGACCTCCACCAGCAACGTCGAGCCGTCGCGGCGGAAGGCATTTTCCACCGAAGGCATGGCGGATGCACCATACAGTTCCTCGACAGCCGCCGGATTCGGATATTCGGGCGACCCCATCTTGAGCCAGTGCCGCCTCGGATTGGCGTGGTCGGCATCGATCCGACGGATACGGGCCGTCTTTGCGGCCGCAGCGTTGGCGAGCGTCAGGGGGACCTTCTTCGGCTCGATCGAGTGACGAGGCAACGCGAAATTCGACATCAGCATCGTCGCCCCGCCGTCGCCGCGCACCAGCCATGCGTCGACAGTATCGTCGCCGCCATCGACCTGCAGTTCGTCGCCCGGCGCATGGAAGCGAACGTGTCGAAAGCCGAGTTCATCATGCGCACGACGCATCTGCGCCTGCCAATCGGCTCGCAGCGCCAGCGTGGCATGGCCGCTTCCAACGGTATGCTCCCAGAAGTGATCGAAAGGCTCGCCGCGGGCGGCAAGATCACAGTTGAAGGATGCGTCTATTGCCATGGTCGATGTCAGCGCGCCGAAGGCTTTCCGGATCAGGCCACCGACGTCATATCGACAAGGGATGGGGCGGACGGAGACGCCTTGGCTGCCTCCTCATGGGCGAAGGCGCCCTGCCCCCGGGGCGCTGCCCATAGCTTTACCCCGCCGGTGATGCCGGCCTCGTTCGGTACGATGATGACGTTGTCCGGCACGATTTCGATCTTCTTGGCGTTGCCGCCGCCGATATAGAGCACATCAAAATGAAGCAGCGAATGAAGGATCTTGATGGTCTTCTCGACGCGCCGGTTCCATTTGCGCTTGCCCTTCTTCTTCAGCGCCTTATCGCCAACATAGTCGTTGTAGGTGCCCCATTTGCCGATAGGGTGCTGCGCAAGCTCCAGATGCGGCATGAGCTCGCCCTCGCGAAAGACAGCGGTGCCGGCGCCGGTGCCGAGCGTCAACACCACCTCCAGCCCGCGCCCGACCACGACGCCGAAGCCCTGCACCTCGGCGTCGTTCAGGAGCCGCACGGGCTTGCCGAGCCTGTCGCCCAACTCGCTCGCCAATGGAAAATCGCGCCAGACGCGGTTGCCGAAATGCGGCGCGGTGACCACGTTGCCCTTGCCGACGACGCCGGGGAAGCCGACGGAAATCCGGTCATAGGCCGGCAACGGTTCAACGAGCTTCATCAGAGAGCCGAGCATGACATCCGGCGGACACGGATAGGGCGTCTCGATCCTGACCTCGTCGGCGATCATGTTGCCATTCGGGTCGAGCACCGAGGCCTTGAGGCCGGTGCCGCCGATGTCGATGGCAAGCGTGCGCGGCCCGGCGCTTTTGACCTTGCCTGCAGGTTTTCCACCCATGATGCGCTCCTTCACCACCTCAGTGCTTGCCCTTCCCAGGCGCCTCGAGCGGCCGCCAGGCGCGCTTGCCGGAGCGGGCGAGAAGCCTGTCGGCAGCCTTCGGGCCGGCGCTCCCCGAGGCATAGTCCGGAAAGTCCCCCTTCTCTTTAGCCCAGGCGTCGAGCATGGGCTGGACGATCCGCCAGGTCTGCTCGACCATGTCGGCGCGCATAAAAAGGGTCTGGTCGCCGCACATCACGTCAAGCAGCAGCGTCTCGTAGCCGACATTAGGCACGTCGGGGAACCAGTCATCGTAACGGAAGTCCATCTTCACGGCGGCGAGTTCGACCTCCGGACCGGGACGCTTGACCTCGAACTGGAGCGAGATGCCCTCGTTTGGCGCGATCCTCAGTACCAGCCAGTTCGGCGGCAGCGTATCGACCGGCGTATTGTGGAAAGCGGTATAGGGCGCCTGCTTGAAGCGGATGGCGATCTCCGACTTGCGCTCGGTCATGTGCTTGCCGGTGCGAATGAAGAAGGGCACGCCCGCCCAGCGCCAATTGTCGATGTCGATCCTCATGGCGACGTAGGTCTCGACGTTCGAATCCGCGGCGACGTTGGGCGAGCCGCGATAGGGCCCGACCTTCTTGCCGAGCACCGTGCCGGCGCCGTACTGGCCGCGCACGGCGTCTTCCGGCTCGACCGCCGGAATGGCGGAGAAGAGCTCGACCTTCTTGTCGCGGATAGCCGCGGCGTCGAAGCCGACCGGCGGCTCCATCGCCACCATGGAAAGGAGCGTGAACAGGTGGTTCGGGATCATGTCGCGCAGCGCGCCGGTCGCCTCGTAGAAGCGGCCGCGATCCTCCACGCCCACGGTCTCGGCGACGGTGATCTGGACATGGTCGATGCGGTCGCGGTTCCAGATCGGCTCGAACAGGCCGTTGGCGAAGCGGAAGGTCATGATGTTCTGGACCGTTTCCTTGCCCAGGAAATGGTCGATCCGGTAAATCTGGTCCTCGCCCAGGACCTTCAGTATCTGGGCGTTGAGGGCCCTGGCGGAATCGAGGCTGTGGCCGAACGGTTTTTCGACAACGACCCGCCGCCAGAATTTCGGCTTGCCGTCGGCGTCCTCCTGCTGGTCGGTCAGCCCGGCCTTGCCGAGCTGTTCAACCACGGGGCCGAAGAAGCGGTCCGGCACGGCGAGGTAGAAGATGACGTTGCCGGCGGTGCCGCCGTTCTTCGCCGCGTCGTCCAGAGCCTTGCGGATATCGCTGTAGAGATCCGGCTTGGTCATGTCGCCCCTGATGTAGCGCATACGGTCGGCCAACCGGCTCCAGGCCTTCTCGTCGATCTTCCTGACGTCGAATTCGGCGGCTTCGTTGCCGACGAAGCTCTCCAGCATCTTGTGGAGATTGCCCGACCATGTCTCGGTCGAGCCTTCGGCGAGGTCGGCGCCGACAAGCACGAAGTTCTCGGGCAGTTCGCCGCCATGCATCAGATTGTAGAGCGCAGGCACCACCAGCCGCTTGGTGAGGTCGCCGCCGGCGCCGAAAATGACGATGGCGCAAGGGTCGGCATTCGCTTTTTTCGGGTTCGGCCGATTGGCCCGCGCCGGCGCTTTCCTGGTTCTGCTGTCCGCCACTTTCCCGTCCTCAGTTCTTGGCGTGCTTGACGCTCGACGGATGGGCGTCGATCTT
This sequence comes from Rhizobiaceae bacterium, assembly GCA_051959695.1. Classification (GTDB taxonomy): domain Bacteria; phylum Pseudomonadota; class Alphaproteobacteria; order Rhizobiales; family Rhizobiaceae; genus Mesorhizobium_L. The sequence goes on along the minus strand of JBQCFA010000545.1, from coordinate 125 downwards.
CTTCTCCGGATCGATCGCTTCCGCGCCCTCGACGTGGCCGCCGAAGCCGAGCCGCATGGCCGAGAGGATCTTCTCCGCGAAATTGTGGTCCTGGCGGGAGCGAAACCGGGCAAACAGGGCCGTCG
>JBQCFA010000544.1:0-14591 GCA_051959695.1 Rhizobiaceae bacterium | reverse complement strand
CCGAGCAGGCGGGCATGGTCGCGCTCGTCGCCCATGAAGGAGTGGACGCAGCCGGCAAGTTGCGGAAAGCTTTTCATGTAGCCGGTCTTTTCCAGCGCCGCCCGCGCCATGCCGGGCGGGAAATGGATGCGCGTCGCCTTGTCCGGGGCGCCGACCGTCAGGACGATCTTCTCGAAGCGCTCGATCACCTCCTCGAAGGTGCCGGAGCGGCCGTACAGGCCGTCTACGCCCGATTCGAACAGGATGCCGTTGTCGAACAGATTGTCGAGCAGGGTCTTGGCATCGAATGTCTTGGCGTCCATCTCAAGCCCCCCGAGAAGTGTCAAAGACAGAAGTGTCAAAGAGAGACGTGTCGAAGCGGCTCATCAGGAGCAGCGTCGAGGTATTGGAAAGGATTCGGTCGTTGGAGATCATCACGGCCGCCGACGTGACGTCTCGCAGATGGCGACCGACACTGAAGGGCGTTCCGTTCTTGTAGCCGAGGATGCCGGTGATCAGCATGGCGATCCGCACGACTTCCGCAGCCTTCTCGCTGCTGGCGACCTTCAGGGCATTGATCTCGGCGGCAAAGCCGATCGAGGAAAGATCGTCATCGTCCCGCTGGGCCGCGTCGAAACGGTTGATCGCGGCAACCAGGTGGCCCTTCATCTCCTGCAGCCTGGCGGCCGCTTCCGACAGGCGAAGCGCGCCGGGCGGCGTGATGTTCGGCTGCTTGCGCGCCGCTGCCTTGACGAAGGCCTGGGCCCGCGCGAAGGCGTCGGCCGCTATGCCGAACCATGTCGCCGCCCAATAGATGTGCGAACTCGCCAGCATGGACTGGGCCGCGATCTCGGAAAACGGCTTCGGCAATATCTGCGCGGCATCGCCCGCCGCGGTCAGGAGGAAGCCGTCGGAACAGGTTCCCCGCATGCCGAGCGTGTCCCATACCGACTTGCGCTCCAGCGAGCGGTTTGCGTCGGCCGGGACGACGACCATCACCTGATCGGAATGGGCGGCATCGGGCGCGCGGCGCGCCGTCGCGAGGATCGCGTCGGCATTGGCGCCGTAGGAAATCACGGTCGCGTCCTTGGTGAGCGAAAAGCGGCCGTCCGCGACCTCGACGGCGCAGATCGAATTCCTGAGGTTGCCGCCGATGCCCGCCTCCGACGTCGCCGAGGCAAGCAGGAGCTGCTCGCCTGCGACGCGCCGCATGAAAGCACGGTGCCATTCGCTGGTGATGCCGTGCGTCGCCAGGCTCGCCACCTGGATCTGATGCATGGCATAGACCATCGCGCTCGACCCGCAGGCCTGGGCAAGCTGGACCACCAGGTCGGCGACGGCCGCTACGCCGAGCCCTTCGCCGTCCAATTCAACCGGAATCGCGACCCCGAGGAGGCGCTCCTGCCTGAGCGCTTCCGCCGTCTCCAGCGGAAACCGCCCTTCCCTATCGACCGCGTCGACCGCGGCGGCTGCGATTGTGGCGACGCGCGCCATACGTTCGCTGGCGTTCTCCACGGGCGACGACGCCAGCGGAGCGCTGATCTTCCCCACGACGTTCATCGGATCAGACCGGCTCGGCCGTGAGTTCCGAAACCGCCGCGGCGATATTGCCGATCGACGAAAACGTCCGTCGCGTCAGTTTGTCCTCGGGAAATTCGATGTCGAATTCTTCCTCGATCGCCAGCATCAGCTGGACGGAGGCGAAAGACGTCAATCCGGCATCGTAAAGATTGGCGCTGTCGGAAATCGCCTCGACATCAATCGGTATCATCGGATTCTGCGCGAGAAGCGTGCGGATTCTGTCGATCATTGGCCATCCCCGATCATTATTGTCCGTTTCAATTCCCATCGCATGGCGGGAACGATCGTTTCGTTAACGGCTGGGATGGTTCTCTTTTGTGCTTAATCGGCGGTGACGAAACCTACCGCAATTTTAGCGATACGATCGACGATACACCGCTCCTGACGCCCGGAAAGCCGGTGTTTCCGAACCTCCCGTCCATAAGCCAAAGCCACGCAAAACACCGATGGCCAGAAGCTCGACAATCACCTAAGGTTGTGGGGAGCATGCATGGCGGCGTTGAATGTCTGATCCGTCTCTTGAAAGCTATTCTACCACTGTAGACCTTCTCTATCTGGCCGCCCAGCGGCCGGAAGAGTGGAACAACGCGATGGATGCGGTACGCCGGCTCTTCAATGGCTCGCGAGCCTGCATGCTGATGGTCGATCCCGTTCATGGATACCGGTCCGTCGCCTCCACGTCCGACGACAGTTTCGAAGACGACGATGCGTTCAGGATGGCCATCGACGACGGGCTGCACGAAGCATGGCTCAAGCTCCATCCGGGGCAAGCGAAGCGCTATGGCGAGGTGATGGACCTGGAAAGGTTCCGCCAGAGCGATTTCGCCCGCAAGTATTTTCGGCCGCGCGATATGGACTACGGTCTTCTGTGCCTGCTCGACGCCGGACCCTTGAAACGCTGGTCGGTCGACGTTTCGCGGAGACATCGCCAGGACGATTTCTCCCCGGCGGACGTGATGCTTTCGCTGAGGCTTGCGCCGCATATGCTGAGGGCGCAGCAGGTCGGGGCAGCGCTTGGCGCGTCCGTCGACGGCGACAAGCCCAATATCCTGCACGCCTATTTCGTCACCGACCAGCAAGGCAGGGTGCTGGCGCACAACGAAGCGGCGGAAGCGATACTGGCAAGCCCGGACGCTCCCCTCCGTATCGTCAACGGCTTTCTGCGAGCGTCAATGCCGCATGAATCGGAGCGCCTGTTGCAACTGACCGCCTCCAGTTGCGCCTCGCCGGACGACAGGCGTTCCAACCCCGGCGGCATGATGATCCTCGCCGCGAGCGACGATGCTCCGGTGGAATCACGTCTTCTGGTTTCGGTGTCGCGGCAACCGGCAATGGGCTGGCTCGCACCCGACCCGTCGCGTGGGGCGCTGGTGCTGGTTCGTCCTCTTCATACCTCTTCGCAAGCGGCGACTGCCGAGATGGCGAAGAGCCTGTTCGGCCTTACGGCGCGGGAGGCGCACCTTGCCGCGGCGCTGGCCGCGGGCATGCCGCTGCGCGAGTCCGGAGCGGCGCTCGGAATAACGTACAGCACGGCGCGCACCTATCTCGACAAGATCTATCGCAAGACCGCAACCAGCCATCAGGGCAAGTTGGTGGCCCTCATGAAGACGATCGGGCGGCCGAATTAGCGGCCGAGATATAGGATTCCGAGATCGTCGCCGAACAGGCGAAAAGCGCGAGGCGGCGTTGAGTACCGTCGTGCCTTTTCGACGCCTCCAGGGAGGATTTCGGCCCACCCGTACGATCGCGCGCTGCCTGCGCAAGCGCGATCCGGACGCGAATTAGTTTTATTTGACATTCATTCGGCTTTCGCTTTACGCTTCCTTTCGTTCGTACCGATAGTCATATCGCGCGGGACGAAAGGGGAGGAATGGCGTGTCTTACGAGACACCCTTCGATATCTTCGTGATCGGCGGCGGCATCAACGGCTGCGGAATCGCGCGCGACGCGGCGGGACGCGGGTACTCGGCCTTCCTGGCGGAAATGAATGACCTGGCGAGCGGAACCTCGTCGGCCTCGACCAAGCTCATCCATGGCGGTCTGCGCTATCTCGAATTCTTCGAGTTCCGGCTGGTGCGGGAGGCGCTCATGGAGCGCGAGGTCCTGTGGCGCAACGCGCCGCACATCATCTGGCCGCTGCGTTTCGTGCTTCCCTACCAAAAGGGGCTGCGCCCGGCATGGCTGCTCCGGTTGGGCCTCTTCCTCTATGACCATATCGGAGGCCGCAGGCTGCTGCCCGCGACGCGCACGCTCGACATGCGCCGCGACCCGGCCGGACGGCCGCTCAAGAATCTGTTCTCGAAAGCCTTCGAATATTCCGACTGCTGGGTGAACGACGCGCGCATGGTGGCGCTGGTAGCGCGCGACGCCGCCGACCGGGGCGCCGTCATCCGAACGCGCGCCCGGGTCACCTCGGCCCGCCGCGACGGCGCGCTGTGGCGCCTGGTGGTGACCGACACGCGCACCGGCAAATCGGAGGAGGTACGGGCGCGGCTTCTCGTCAACGCGGCCGGACCCTGGGTCGACACGGTGCTGGCCGAGGCGCTCGGCCGCAACAACGTCCATAACGTCCGGCTCGTCCAGGGCAGCCACATCGTGGTCGGCAGGAAATTCGACGATCCGCGCGGGTACTTCTTCCAGAACAAGGATGGCCGCATCATCTTCGCCATACCCTACGAGGAGGCCTATACGCTGATCGGCACGACCGACCGCGACTATGAAGGCGACCCGCACGCGGCCCGGATCAGCGAAGCCGAAATCGACTATCTCTGCGCCGCGGCGAGCGAATATTTCGCCGAGCCTGTCCGGCGCACCGATATCGTGTGGACCTATTCGGGCGTGCGCCCGCTTTTCGACGACGGCGCGTCGAAGGCGCAGGAGGCGACGCGCGACTACGTCATAAAGACGGACGGCGGCGACGGCGGCGCGCCGCTCGTCAACAGCTTCGGCGGCAAGATCACCACCTTCCGCAGGCTGGCGGAAACGGTGCTAGGGAAGATCGAGGATCATCTCGGCAGGCGCGGCAAGCCGTGGACAGCCGATGCGCCACTCCCGGGCGGCGACTTCGCCCCGACCGGCTTCGACGGCGAAGTGTCGAAGCTCAGGGTGGAATATCCGTTCCTCGACCGCGTCCATGCACGCCGGCTCGTCCGCCTCTATGGCACACGCGCGCGCAGGGTCCTCGGCATCGCCAAATCGGCCGACGATCTCGGGCGCTGCTTCGGCGCCGATCTCTACGAGGCGGAAGTGCGCCATCTCATTCGGGAAGAGTGGGCCGTCACGGCGGAAGACGTCTTGTGGCGGCGCACGAAGCGGGGGCTTGAACTTTCCGAAAGCCAGGCCGAGATCCTGGAGGATTTCATGCGTGACGAAGAGAGCCGGAGGATGGCCGCGGCGGCGGAATAGCGTTTTCGTCCGGGAGGGGATGATGCTGGAATTGAGGAATGTCTCGAAGGTAGTCGGGGGAGAGACGCATATCGATGGCGTCTCGCTGACCCTTCGGAACGGCACGCTCAACGTCCTGCTCGGCCCCACCCTTTCGGGCAAGACCAGCCTGATGCGCATCATGGCCGGCCTGGACGCCCCGACTTCCGGTTCGGTCTGGTTCGGCGGAGCGGACGTGACCGGCGTGCCGGTGCGTCGCCGAAACGTGGCGATGGTCTACCAGCAATTCATCAACTACCCGACGCTGACCGTCTACGAGAACATCGCCTCGCCGCTGCGCGTGGCGGGCGTCGACGCCGCCAGGATCGATTCCGAGGTCAGGCGCGCGGCCGCGCTTCTCCGCCTCGAGCCGTTCCTCGAGCGGACGCCGCTCAATCTCTCGGGCGGCCAGCAGCAGCGCACGGCCCTGGCGCGCGCCATCGTCAAGGATGCCGGCCTCGTCCTGCTCGACGAGCCGCTCGCCAACCTCGACTACAAGCTGCGCGAGGAACTGCGCGAGGAACTGCCGAGGATCTTCGCCGAATCCGGAGCGATCTTCGTCTATGCGACGACCGAGCCGTCCGAGGCGCTGCTCCTCGGCGGCAACACGGCGACGCTCTGCGAAGGCCGGATCACCCAGTTCGGCCCGACGATCGAGGTCTTCCGGCATCCCGACGACCTGGTAACGGCGCAGACATTCGCCGATCCGCCGCTCAACACGATCGTGCTGCGCAAGCAGGGTGCGCAGTTCCGGCTGGAGGGCGGGGTGGACCTGCCGGTGCCGGGCCGCTACGCGGGCATCGCGGACGGCGTCTACACCGTCGGCTTCCAGCCTCACCATCTTTCCGTCGCGCCGCAGACGGCCGCCGCGGTGCCGCTCAGGGCCAAGGTGTCGGTGACGGAGATCACGGGATCGGAAAGTTTCATCCATCTCGATTTCGCGGACGTGCGCTGGGTCATGCTCGCTGCCGGCGTCCACGCCTTCCAGCCGGACGACACGATCGATGTCTTTATCGATCCACGCCACCTGATGGTCTTCGACGGGAACGGACGTGCCGTCGACGGCGGCGAACGCAGGGCGGCTTAGGAGGACGGCATGGCGCGCATCGAACTCGATCATATCCGCCAGTCGTACATGGAGGCGCCGCGCTCGCCCGAGGACTACGCGCTGAAGGAGGTGGAGCATACCTTCGCCGACGGCGGCGCCTATGCGCTGCTTGGACCGTCCGGCTGCGGCAAGACCACGTTGCTCAACATCATCTCCGGACTGCTTCGGCCGACCGAGGGCCGCATCCTTTTCGACGGAAACGACGTCACCGCGCTTTCCACCCAGGAGCGCAATATCGCCCAGGTGTTCCAGTTCCCCGTCGTCTACGACACCATGACCGTCTACGAGAACCTTGCCTTCCCGCTGCGCAACCGCGCCGTTCCGAGGGCCGAGATCGACCGCAAGGTCCGGGAGATCATCGACATGATCGAACTCGGGGACTGGGCCGACCGCAAGGCGCGGGGGCTGACCGCCGACCAGAAGCAGAAGATCTCGCTGGGCCGCGGGCTCGTGCGTTCCGAGGTCAACGCCATCCTATTCGACGAGCCGCTGACGGTGATCGACCCGCACATGAAATGGATGCTGCGCTCGCAGTTGAAGGTGCTGCACAGGCGTTTCGGCCACACCATGGTCTACGTCACGCACGACCAGACCGAGGCGCTTACCTTCGCCGACACGGTGGCGGTCATGTATGACGGGCAGATCGTCCAGATCGGCACGCCGGCCGAGCTTTTCGAGCGGCCGAGCCACACCTTCGTCGGCTATTTCATCGGCTCGCCCGGCATGAACGTGCTGCCCGTCCGCGTGGAAGGCGACTTCGCCCGCATCGGCACCCATGCGATCCGGCTGCCGGCGGCACCCAGGGGCGACGCGGGCGCCGTCACCGAACTGGGTGTCCGGCCGGAATATGTCCGCATAGGCCGCGAGGGCATGCGCGTGGCGATCAGCAAGGTCGAGGATATCGGCCGCCACAAGATCGTGCATGCCGTGCTCGACGACAGGCCGTTGGCGGCGATAGCGCCGGAGGACGGCGAGGTACCGGCCGAGGCGCATGTCAGCTTCGATCCGGCGGGCATCAATCTCTACGCCGATTCCTGGCGCGTCGAGATGGGAGCCTGACCATGGACAAAACCTGGAACAACAAGGCCTGGTTCATGGTGCTGCCGGTACTGGCGCTGGTCGCCTTCTCGGCGGTGATCCCGCTGATGACGGTGGTCAACTATTCGGTGCAGGACACGTTCGGCAACAACGTCTTCTTCTGGGCCGGGATCGAATGGTTCCAGCAGGTGCTCGGATCGCCGCGCTTCTGGAACGCCATGGGGCGTAACCTGATCTTCTCGTGCATCATCCTTGCGATCGAGGTGCCGCTCGGCATCTTCATCGCCCTCAACATGCCGCGCCGCGGCTGGGGCGTGCCGGTGTGCCTGGTGCTGATGGCGCTGCCGCTGCTCGTCCCGTGGAACGTCGTCGGCACGATCTGGCAGGTCTTCGGGCGCACCGATATCGGCCTGCTCGGCTATTATGTCGACCGCGCCGGCATCGACTACAATTACGTACGCGATCCCTACGATGCCTGGGTGACCGTCATCCTGATGGATGTCTGGCACTGGACGAGCCTCGTCGTGCTGCTCTCCTATGCCGGCCTCGTCTCCATTCCCGACGCGTTCTACCAGGCGGCGAAGGTCGACGGCGCGTCACGCTGGGCGGTGTTCCGCTACATCCAGCTTCCCAAGATGAACCGCGTGCTCCTCATCGCCATCCTGCTGCGCTTCATGGACTCCTTCATGATCTACACGGAGCCCTTCGTCGTGACCGGCGGCGGCCCGGGCAATTCGACGACCTTCCTTTCGATCGACCTCGTCAAGCTGGCGCTGGGAGAATTCAACCTCGGCCAGGCGGCGGCGATGTCGCTGATCTACTTCCTGATCATCCTGCTTCTCTCCTGGATCTTCTACACGGTCATGACCAATCGCGAGGCGGGCAACTGACATGGCCCAGACCAAGGACAGAGCGGAAGGCGGCATGATGCGCGAAGCCGATTCGATGGGTGGCGTCCCGCGCAAGGTCGCCGACGACATCATCGCGCGCAGGATGCGCCGGCGGGGCGGCGAGTCACGCTGGTGGTGGCTGGCGCCCACGCTCTACATCGTCTTCCTGCTCCTGCCGATCTACTGGCTCGTCAACATGAGCTTCAAGACGAACCACGAGATCGTCACCTCGCTGACGCTTTATCCGCACGAGCCGACGCTCCGGAACTACGCGGTTATCTTCACCGACCGCGCCTGGTATTCCGGCTACATCAATTCCATCAGCTATGTGCTGATCAACATGGTGATGTCGGTCGCCGTGGCGCTGCCGGCGGCCTACGCCTTCTCGCGCTACCGCTTCCTCGGCGACAAGCATCTGTTCTTCTGGCTGCTGACAAACCGCATGGCGCCGCCGGCGGTGTTCGCCCTGCCCTTCTTCCAGCTCTATTCGGCGTTCGGACTGATCGACACCTACTGGGCTGTGGCGCTGGCGCACTGCCTGTTCAACGTGCCGCTGGCGGTCTGGATCCTCGAAGGCTTCATGTCGGGCGTGCCGAAGGAGATCGACGAGACCGCCTACATCGACGGCTATTCCTTCCCGCGCTTCTTCTTCCGGATATTCATGCCTCTGATCGCGTCGGGTATCGGCGTCGCCTGCTTCTTCTGCTTCATGTTCTCCTGGGTCGAGCTTCTGATCGCGCGCACGCTGACCACGACCGACGCCAAGCCGATCGCCGCCGTCATGACGCGGACGGTTTCCGCCGCCGGAATGGACTGGGGCCTGCTCGCCGCCGCCGGCGTGCTGACGCTGATCCCCGGCGCGCTCGTCATCTGGTTCGTGAGGAACTACATCGCCAAGGGCTTTGCCCTGGGGAGGGTGTGATGGAAGTGCAAAGTACGCCTCATCCGTCGCCTTCGGCGACACCTTCTCCCACAAGGGGAGAAGGGGGAGGGACCCACCGATGAACCTCAATCTCTCCTGGATGGCCTGGACCTGGCCGACGGCGATGTTCTTCATCGTCGTGGCGCTGCTGCTGGTTGGCATGGGCGCCTGGGAATATGTCTCGCCGGGCGGCAATCCGCGCATCGGCATATTGCGCTTCGAGACGACGCGGGGCGACCGGCTCTTCGTCACGCTGCTCGGCGCCGCCTTCATCCATCTCGCTTGGCTCGGCCTCGTTGGGCCGAACCTGTGGTGGGCTCTCGCCCTGTCGGTGGTCTACGCGATCGGCGTATTCCGCTTCGTCTAGGGAGGGAAACTGTTGGAACGGCCGCAAGCCGGCGGCCGCTCCAAATCGCACTCGAAACCTTTTGGAAGGGAGGACTCAAATGCGACGGCACTTGTTAGCATCAACCACGGCGCTTGTCGTGCTCATGGTCACCGGCAACGCCTGGGCCGGGATGGATGAGGCGAAACAGTTCCTGGACCAGGAGATCGGCGACGTATCGACGCTCTCTCGCGCAGACCAGGAAAAGGAAATGCAATGGTTCGTGGACGCGGCCAAGCCTTTCCAGGGCATGGAGATCAAGGTCGTCTCCGAATCGCTTACCACGCATGCCTATGAATCGAAGACGCTGGCAGCCTGGTTCACCAAGATCACGGGCATCAAGGTCGTGCATGACGTCATCCAGGAAGGTGACGTCGTCGAGAAGATCCAGACCCAGATGCAGACCGGGCAGAACCTCTATGACGGCTGGGTCAACGATTCCGACCTGATCGGCACGCACTGGCGCTACAAGCAGGTGCGCAACCTCACCGACTGGATGGCCGGCGAGGGCAAGGACGTGACAAATCCCATGCTCGACATCAAGGATTTCATCGGCACGTCATTCACCACCGCCCCAGACGGCAAGCTCTACCAGTTGCCCGACCAGCAGTTCGCCAACCTCTACTGGTTCCGCTACGACTGGTTCAACGACCCGAAGAACAAGGCCGACTTCAAGGCAAAGTACGGCTACGACCTCGGCGTGCCGGTCAACTGGTCGGCCTATGAGGACATCGCAGAGTTCTTCACCGGCCGCGAGGAGGACGGCAAGAAAGTCTACGGCCACATGGACTACGGCAAGAAGGATCCCTCGCTCGGCTGGCGCTTCACCGACGCGTGGCTGTCGATGGCCGGCAACGGCGACAAGGGACTGCCCAACGGCAAGCCGGTTGACGAATGGGGCATCCGCGTCGACGACCACGATCGCCCGAGCGGCTCGTGCGTGGCGCGCGGCGGCGACACCAACGGGCCGGCGGCCGTCTACTCGATCGTCAAATATCTCGACTGGTTGAAGAAGTACGCGCCGGCCGAGGCCCAGGGCATGACCTTCTCCGAATCGGGACCGGTCCCGTCGCAAGGCAATATCGCCCAGCAGATCTTCTGGTACACCGCCTTCACCGCCGACATGGCCAAGCCCGGTCTTCCGGTCGTCAACGAGGACGGCACGCCTAAATGGCGCGTCGCGCCCTCGCCGCACGGCTCCTATTGGCAGAAGGGTATGAAGCTCGGTTACCAGGACGTGGGCTCGTGGACGCTCCTGAAGTCGACTCCGACCGACCGGGCCAAGGCGGCCTGGCTGTATGCCCAGTTCGTCACCTCCAAGACGGTGGACGTGAAGAAGAGTCAGGTCGGCCTCACCTTCATCCGCGACTCCACCATCCACGACAAGAGCTTCACCGAGCGGGCACCGAAGCTCGGCGGCCTGATCGAGTTCTACCGCTCGCCGGCGCGCGTGCAGTGGACCCCGACCGGCACCAACGTGCCGGACTATCCCAAGCTGGCGCAGCTCTGGTGGCAGAACATCGGTGACGCGGCTTCCGGCGCAAAGACGCCTCAGGAAGCGATGGATGCGCTGTGCGCCGCGCAGGAGAGCGTGATGTCGCGCCTCGAACGCGCCGGCGTCCAGGGCGATATCGGGCCGAAGCTCAACGAGGAGCATGACCTGGCATACTGGAACAAATACGCCAAGGAGCACGGCTCGCTCGCGCCGCAGCTCAAGCTTGCCAACGAGAAGGAAAAGCCGGAAACGATCGGCTATGACGAACTTGTGAAGAGCTGGAACGAGTAGCCGGCCGGCGGGGACGGGGCGCTTTGACGCTCCGTCCTCGCTGTATCACCAGACGAAACGCAGTTTACTCCTTGGCAGGGCACGCCCTGCATGCTAACACTCGGACCGAGCCAGTCCGGGAGGAGGCATTGACGGAATTCGCGATCGGGTCTGCCACCGTGACGCGCGTGGAAGAGGTTCTGGAGCCGGGCTTCCTGCCCGCCTTCCTCTTCCCCGGCCTGGACCCGGCGGTGCTGGACGAACACGCGCAGCTCAAGCAGCCCGATTTCTTCCATGCCGAAAGCGGCAAGGTCATTTCCAGCATCCATGGCTGGCTGGTCCGTCTCGCCGGCAAGACAATCCTGATCGATACCTGCTCGGGCAACGGCAAGGCGCGCGCGCTGCCGCTTCTTCGGCGCTTCAACATGCTCTCCTTCCCGTTCATGGAGAATTTGGCCGCCGCCGGAGTGCAGCCCGAGGACGTCGATCTCGTCATCTGCACCCATCTCCATGTCGACCATGTCGGCTGGAACACCCGCGCCGAGGACGGCCGGTGGGTGCCCACCTTTCCGAAGGCGCGCTATCTATTCGGCCGCGCCGAATACGCGCATTGGACCGACGGCCTCGGCCCTTCGCTCTTTCCCGAGAACGTGCCCGTGATCGAAGACAGCGTGCTGCCGGTCGTCGAAGCGGGGATGGTCGACTTCATCGAAGCCGGCGACACGATCATGCCCGGCCTGACGGTCGAGGCCGGTCCCGGCCACACCGCCACGCAGCTCGCGGTCAAATGCGAGATGCCGGACGGCGCCTTCATCTGCACCGCAGACGTGCTGCACCAGCCGATCCAGATCTACCATCCCGAGCTGAACAGCTGCTTCTGCGAGGATGGCGAGGCCGCCAGGACGACCCGCCGCCGCGTGCTCGACTATTGCGCCGACAGCGGCGCGCTCCTGCTGCCGATGCATTTCGGGCCGCCGCATGCCGGGCATGTGGCGCGGGACGGAGGCGGATACCGCTTCGAGCCGGCAAGGCCGTCCTGATCTCCCGAGCAGGCGGGCGCCGAAAAGAGGAACGAAAGATGGGATATACGATCGCCGAAAAGATCTTGGCGCGGGTGTCGGACAAGGACCATGTGCGTGCCGGCGACGAGGTCATGGCCAAGCCGGACTACGTCATCGCCTATGATTTCCCCGGCTACACCGACGTCTATTTCAAGCAGATGAAGGAGGATTTCGGCATCGAGCGCGTCGCCGAGCCGGAGCGCTACGCCATCTTCATCGACCACATGGTGCCGGCGACCTCGCCGAAGGAGGAGGAACTCCACATCGGCACCCGCACATGGTGCGCGGAAAACAACGTCCCGCTCTACGAGCGGCGCGGCATCGGCCATCAGGTCGCGGCCGAGATCGGCTACGCGGTTCCCGGCGCCTTCGTCGTCCATTTCGACGGCCATATCAGCCAGCTCGGCACGTTCGGCACGCTGGCCATGGGCATCCGCCGCAATTTGCTCGAAGCCTTCGTGCGCGAACGCATCTCCATCAGGGTGCCGCAGACGGTGCGCGTCAATCTGCACGGCACGCTGCAGAAGGGCGTGATGGCGCGCGACGTCTTCCACCATCTCGTGCGCACGCTCGGTCCGGCTTCCTGCCGCTTCCAGGTGCTGGAGATCGGCGGTCCGGGCATGGACCAGATCTCGACCGAGGGCCTGCAGACGATCACGGGGCTCGCCATGTTCACCGGCGCCATCACCGCCATCGTCAACCCAGACGCCGAGCGCCTCGCCTATGCGCTGCCGCGCGCCCGCAAGAAGATCGAGCCGGTCTATAGCGATCCCGACGCCGTCTATTCGGCCGTGCACGATGTCGATCTCGACAATCTCGAGCCGCTGGTGGTCATCCCGCCGACGCCGGCGAATACGCGCAACCTTTCCGAGTTCATCGGGCTCGAGCTCAATGCGGGCTATCTCGGCTCGTGCGCCTCGGGCCGGCTCGACGATCTGAGGGTCGCCGCCGAGGTGCTTAAAGGGCGTCAGGTGAAGCCCGGCTTCCAGCTCAACGTCGTCCCGACCAGCCAGGAGATCATGGCGGCGGCCTCGCGCGAGGGCTATATCGCCACCATCGTGGAGGCTGGCGCGTTCGTCTCCTCGCCGAGCTGCGACTACTGTTTCGGCCGCATCGCCACCATGACGGAGAAGCAGCGCGCGGTCTCGACCGGAACCCTCAACGTTCGCGGCCGCATGGGAAGCCCCGATTCCGAGATCTATCTCTGCAACGCCGCCACCGTCGCGGCCTCGGCCATCGAGGGCGCGATCGCCGATCCACGCAAATATCTCTGAGGCCGGACCGATGTCACTCCAGAACCTACGCGGCAGGGTCGCCTTCGTCTTCGACGAGATCAATTTCGACGTCGACCAGATCGTCGGCGTCAAGAACATCAAGATCACGGACATCGAGGAACTGGCGCAGGCGGCGATGCAGTCCTACGACCCCGGCTTCCGCGACAAGGTGAAGCCCGGCGACATCATCGTCGGCAACCACAATTTCGGCTACGGCCACCCGCACTACCCGCCGATGCGGGCGATGCGCCATCTCGGCATCGCCGGCGTCGTCGCCGAATCCTTCTCGCCGGGCTACTGGCGCGGCGAGATCAGCATGGGCTTCCCGCAGGCAAGCTGTCCGGGAATCCTCGGCCTGGTCGAGCGCTGGGACGAGATCGAGGTCGATTGGCAGGCCAACGAAGTCCGCAACCTCACCAAGGGCACGGCGCTGCCGATCGAACCGCTGTCCCTGGCGGACCACGACATGCTCGATGCCGGTGGCCTGCTCCCTTACCTGAAACGCTCCGTCAACGTCGCCTGAAAGGTCAGAGCCCATGCCATCCAAAGCCACACGTGAATTCCGCGACCGCGTCGTCAACCAGAAGACGGTCTGGTCGGCCGGCGCCTACGACGCGCTGTCGGCCCGCTTCATCCAGGGCGCCGGCTTCGACGCCGTGATGACCAGCGGCTTCGGCGTCTCGGCGTCGCATCTCGGCCTGCCCGACGCCGAGCTCTATACGATGTCGGAGAACCTCGCGGTCGTGCGCAACGTCGCCAACGTCGTCGACATCCCGGTGATCGCCGACATCGACACCGCCTACGGCAACGCCATCAACGCCATGCGCACCGTGCGCGAATTCGAGGCGACCGGCGTCTCGGCCGTGATCATGGAGGACCAGGTGTCGCCGAAGCGCTGCCCGATCTGCGTCGGCGGCGTCGAGGTGGTGGCGCTCGATGAGGCCGTCGGCAAGATCAGGGCGGCGGTGGCGGCGCGCACCAATCCCGACATGCTGATCATCGCCCGCACCGACGTCACCACCGAGGCGGAAGCGATCGAGCGCGGCAAGGCCTACGTCGCGGCCGGCGCCGACATCATCCAGCCGATCTCCAAGTGCTTCAAGTCGATCGACGGCCTGCGCGCCATGCGCGAGGGCGTGGGCGTGCCGCTGTCGCTGCAGGTGCT
>JBQCFA010000543.1:0-8758 GCA_051959695.1 Rhizobiaceae bacterium | reverse complement strand
GGTGACGGAAGCGAAGGCGCTGATCAGGGATGGGACCATCTCAGGCGGAATGATCCCGAAGGTGGAGACCTGCATCGAGGCGATCGAGCGCGGAGTCGAGGGTGTCGTCATCCTCAACGGCAAGCAGCCGCACGCCGTCCTTCTGGAACTGTTCAACGAACACGGGGCGGGCACGCTGATCGTACCTTAGGCCGATGTAGCAAGCCGCCGATCCGTCGCGCGACACCTACCCCAGCAGAAGCAGAAGCAGGATCCCCGCCACGATCAGCGCGCAGCCGGCGATTTCAGTGCGGTTGATGTGCTCCTTGAAGAAGAATACCGACGAGGCGAAGGTGAAGATCAGTTCGATCTGCGCCAGTGCCTTGACGATCGCCGCCTGCTGCAGGGTCATGGCCATGAACCAGCCGAATGAAGCCGAAGCCCCGACGACGCCGACGAAGAGCGACGGCTTCCAGGCGCGGGCGATGCGAGCGAGTTCCCCGGGCTCTCGCACGATCATCCAGACCAGCATCAGCAGCGTCTGGAGGAAGATGGTGAAGAGCAATGTCACCGCCGCCTGCATCATGAAATTCGGACCGTCGAGCGAGGTCGACGCGGCGCGGTAGGCTACGGCCGCTACGCCGAAGAAGACGCCCGAAGTGAGGCCGATCAACGCGGTGCGCTGCACCAGCGAAGCGTAGACGTTCTTCCAGCTCATCGTGGTGCGGGCGATCGAGATCAGCATCACGCCGAGCACGCTGACGGCGATCGCGGCGATGACGCCGAGCGTCACCGTCTCGCCGAGGAAGATGAGCCCGAACAGCGCGGCCTGTACCGGCTCCGTGCGCGAATAGGCGGTGCCGACCGCGAAATTGCGGAAGGAGAAGAGGTGGATGAGGAGGAAGGTCGCGGCGATCTGGCTGAGAGCGCCAAGCGTCATCCAGGCAAGGAAGACTGACCCAGGATGCGGAAACGAATAGCCCGCCAGCCTGTTCAGCCCGAGCACGTAGATCGCGGCCACCGGGAGGCCGAAACCGAAGCGCACGAAGGTCGCTCCGGTCGTGCCCATCACGGATTTCAGGTGCTTCTGCCCCACCGACCGCAGATTCTGCAGGAAGGCGGCAGCGATGGTGATCGGTATCCAGAGTTGCATGTCGCCCCCAAAAGTCGGGGCGATTTAGACCAGCCGATCGTGACGGCGCAATATGCCAGAGACGGGCAAGCTTGCCCGCGCGGTCCTATGCTAGCGTCGACCTCCCTTTCTTCCCGGCGAATTTATGCCATAAGCGCGCCATGCAAAATCTTCCAGATCCCGCGCGTTTCGCCCATGTCACCGACTGGGTGTTCGATCTCGACAACACGCTCTATCCGCACCACGCCAACCTTTTCGCTCAGATCGACGTGAAGATGACCGCCTATGTGTCGGAATTCCTCAAGTTGCCGCCGCTAGAGGCCCGCAAGCTGCAAAAGGAGCTCTACCTGCAATACGGCACGACACTGAAAGGGCTGATGGAGCGGCACGGCATCGACGCCGACGAATTCCTGCGCATCGTGCACGACATCGACTATTCGGGACTGGAGCCCAACCCGACGCTCGGCGCCGCGATCACGGCGCTGCCCGGCCGGAAGTTCATCTTCACCAACGGCGACAGGCGGCACGCGGAACGCACCGCGCGCGCGCTCGGCATTCTCGACCGTTTCGACGACATCTTCGATATCGTGGCCGCCAGGCTGACGCCGAAGCCGGCGAAGGAAACCTACGATGCCTTCCTGGCCCTGCACGGCATCGATGCGCCTAATGCCGCCATGTTCGAGGACCTGCCGCGAAACCTCGTCGCCCCGCGCGCACTCGGCATGGCGACCGTGCTGATCGTACCACGCAATTTCCAGCCAACCTTCACCGAAACCTGGGAAGGCGATCCAGAGTTCACGGCCAGCGTCGATTTCGTGACCGATGATCTCGCAGACTTCCTGGGGCGGATAGCGCCGGGCGAATAGCGCTCCCGTCAATTCATCTTCATGCCGCCCATCGCGCCATGCGGCTCCTTGGCGTTGGCAGCCTCGACCGGCATCGATATCTCGACCTTGCCCGTCTTCTCGAAGTCGAGCGTGACCGCGATCGTGTCGCCTTTCCGGAACGGCTTTTTCACGTCCATGAACATCAGGTGAAAGTGCCCGGGCTTCAGTTCAACCATTCCGCCGGCAGGAATCTCCAGGCCGCCTTCGACAGGCCGCATCACCATCACATTGTCCTTCATGGTCATGGAATGGATTTCCGCCCGGCCGGCATCGGGCGTCGAGACGGAGAGCAGGCGGTCGGCGCTCTTTCCCTTGTTGCTGACCGTCAGATAGCCACCGCCGGTCGGCTGTCCGGGCAGCATGGCGCGCGTCCAGACTCCGCTGATTTCGAGCTCGCCTGCCTTGACCACATCGTCGCCGGCCTTTTCGGGCATGGCCTTCATGGCGGCGGCAAGCGTCGGCTGCTCGATCGCGCCGAGATAGGAATGCAGCGCGGGCGTCGGCGGATACGCGCCCGCCGTCACGGCCGAAGCGGCCGTAAGCGCCAACGCCGCCGCGAATTGCAACGAATACCGGTGAATAGGATGCAGGGAATGCGGTTTCATCGAGGTTCCCTTGTTGCCAGGCGAGTCAGCTTAGCCGATCGAGCGGCGGAATGAAGGCGGCGGCGATGCGGCATCGCGGCGCGTGGCACGCGCGCACGTGACGCTAAGCCACAGGAGAGATCCCCGGAACGGTGCGGACGGCACGGCGTGGCTCGGCAGCGCTACTTGCCGGCGTAGAATTCGGAGATGATCTTCCAGGCGGCGTCCGCAGTGTCGACGAAGGAAATGATGTCCTGGTCGCCGGGAGAGATCGTGCCCTGCTCGGCCAGGAAGTCGAGATCGACGGCCCTGTCCCAGAACTCCTTGCCGAACAGGATCACCGGCACGCGTTCCATGCGGCCGGTCTGGATCAAGGTCAGCGTCTCGAAGAACTCGTCCATCGTGCCGAAGCCACCGGGGAATACCGCTACCGCCTTGGCCCGCATAATGAAGTGCATCTTGCGGATAGCGAAATAGTGGAAATTGAAGCAGAGCTCCGGCGTCACGTATAGGTTGGGCGCCTGCTCGTGCGGCAACACGATGTTCAAGCCGATCGAGGGGGCGTCCACATCGGCGGCGCCGCGATTGCCGGCTTCCATCACGCCGGGCCCGCCGCCGGTCACGACGACATATTCACGGTAGCCGGAGCGCGCCGATTCCTTCGAACAGAGCTGGGCGAACCGGCGCGCCTCGGCATAGTAGCGGCTGTTGGCCTCCAGGTTCTTCTTCTGCGTCTCGTTCTTGGCCGCCCAGGCCTCGGCGCCAGGCTCCGGAAGCCGGGCACCGCCGAAGAGGATAACCGTCGACTGGATGCCGCGCTCGGCGAGTACCATTTCGGTCTTCAGCAGTTCGAGCTGCAGTCGGACCGGACGCAACTCGCGTCTGGTCAGGAAATCGTCGTCCGCGAAGGCCAACCGATAGGTCGGCGAGCGCGTCTGCGGCGTGTCGGGGACGCTGCGCGAAGTATGGAGGTCCTCGTCCGAATGGGGCAGCGGCGTCCATCCGGACCGTTCCATCGGATTCATGCTTTCACCCCGTACCCGTTTCCATTCTACCTGCGCCGTCCCGTGGCGCAGCGATGATTGACCCTCATCAGACCATGAAATAGGGTCCCGCGACTTCAAACCAGCTTATTCTGTGCGCCTTAACAGCGCGTAATGGAGTGGACATGCCGGCTACCGACACCGCCTCGCTTGAGAAGACCATCGACAAGGCGTTTGAGGAGCGTGACGGCGTCTCCACGGCGACGCGCGGCGCCGTTCGCGATGCCGTTGAAACGGCGCTTTCGATTCTCGACAAGGGCGAGGCGCGGGTCGCCGAACGACAGGCGGACGGTAAGTGGCACGTCAACCAGTGGCTGAAGAAGGCTGTGCTTCTTTCATTCCGGCTGAACCCGATGGAGGTGATCGGCAACGGGCCAGGCGGCGCCGTCTGGTGGGACAAGGTGCCCTCGAAATTCGATGGCTGGAGCGCCAACGAGTTCGAGAAGGCCGGCCTGCGCGCCGTGCCGAATTGCATCGTGCGGCGCTCCGCCTACATCGCCAAGGGCGTGGTGCTGATGCCTTCCTTCGTCAATCTCGGCGCCTATGTCGACCAGGGCACCATGGTCGACACCTGGGCGACCGTCGGCTCGTGCGCCCAGATCGGCAAGAACGTGCACCTGTCCGGGGGCGTCGGCATCGGCGGCGTGCTGGAGCCGATGCAGGCCGGCCCGACCATCATCGAGGACAATTGCTTCATCGGCGCGCGCTCGGAGGTCGTGGAGGGCTGCATCGTGCGCGAGGGATCGGTTCTCGGCATGGGCGTCTTCATCGGCAAGTCGACAAAGATCGTCGACCGCGCCACCGGCGAGGTCTTCTACGGCGAGGTGCCACCTTATTCCGTCGTCGTCGCCGGCACCATGCCGGGCAAGAACATCCCCGGCGAGAACTGGGGGCCATCGCTCTATTGCGCGGTGATCGTCAAGCGCGTGGACGAGAAGACCCGTTCGAAAACGTCGATCAACGAGTTGCTGCGTGATTGAGCGATCTTCCGGGACAACCCGTCGCAGCGGGAGCCGTCCCGTTGGATAGGAAGCAGCTTCTCTGGCTCTTCTTCGGGGTTTCGGGGCGGCTTGCGCGGGCCCCCTATTTCCTGGCCGGCCTGTTCGCGCAGCTCGTGCCGGCCTTCGTGCTCTATCGCTTCACGCTTGTGCCGGAGACCAGCGGCGCCAGTGAGGTCCTGGCCACGATCTTCTGGCTGGCGCTTCTCCTGTCGGTCTGGTCGAACATCACGCTTGGCGTCAAGCGCCTGCACGATCTCGGCCAGCCCGGAATCGTTGCCGCCTCGCTGCTCGTGCCGGTGGTCTCCTACCTCGTCTTCGTGTTTCTCTGCCTCTATCCGGGCGACGCCGGGCCGAACCGCTTCGGCGCCTTCACGAATTCGCCACGATAGACAGGTGCTTTAGACGCCGGCCAGCCGCCTGAGGTCGTCCACGGCACCGGGTGCGGCGGCGACAACCGTGGCGCCCTTCGTCAGTCCCCCTCCGGCAATGGGAAAGGGAAGATGCCAGCCGCCGGCCTCGCTGACGAGACAATAGCCCGCCATGCAGTCCCAGGCGTGCATGTAGGGTTCGTAGTAGCCGGCCAACCGTCCCGCCGCGACATAGGCGAGCGTAAGAGCGCCCGAACCGTTGCGCATGAAATTGCCGCCCGCTTCCAGAAGCGCGCGGATAAATCCCGCCACGACGTCGGGGGATGCGTGGTGGTTCGCGCCGAAACCGGTGGTCCTGTTCCTGATGGTGAGCGTCTCGTCCAGGACAAGGCGCCGACCGTTGAGCATCGCTCCCATTCCCCGCGCGGCGGCATAAAGCTCATCGACGCAAGGCGCATGAATGACGCCGATGACCGTCTCGTCGCCCTTGAGCACCGCGATCGACACGCACCAGGACGGCATGCCGGCAACGAAGGGAATGGTCCCGTCGATCGGATCGACCACCCAGGTATATTCGCCGGCGCCGGTGGCGAGCCCGTATTCCTCGCCGAGCATGCCGTCTTCCGGAAAGCCGGCGGCTATGCGGGAACGTATGAGCTGCTCAACCTCACGATCGGCTGCGGAAACGACGTCGTGGAGCGTGGCCTTGCTCTCGATAACAAGCCGGTCGCGCTCCTTGAAATGCCTGAGCGCAAGCGTGCCGGCGTCGCGCGCTATCTCCCTGGCGAGGTCGAACCGGGACTGAATGTCGACGGAAACATGCACAGTCATCTTGCCTGCCGCCCCCGCTCGCTACTGCCGGAATGAGTTTTGCAACCGTGTGCAACGGTGTAGCGGCCGGGTATGGAAAGTCAAGCGCGAGGCTCTTTGCGCCATGTCGGAGGAAAAACGGGCCTGCAATGAGGCCCGGATGACACAAGTTTGTTATGCGTCCTTCGAGGCTCGCTACGAAGGACGCCCCGTTAAGTCATTTTTTCGGCAGGGCGTAGGCGATGATGGCGTCGCCCGCCTTCGTGCCGGTGGAACCGTGGCCTCCGGCAACGACGAGAACGTATTGTCGGCCGTCTGAACCCTGGTAGGTCATGGGTGTTGCCTGTCCGCCGGCCGGCAACCTGTGCTGCCAGAGCTTGCGCCCTGTGGTCAGATCGTAGGCGCGTACGTAATAGTCCAGAGAACCGCTGTAGAAGGCCACACCGCCCGCTGTCACCATCGGGCCGCCGATCCCCGGAACCCCCATTTTGAAAGGCAGCGGCAATGGCGAGAGATCGCGCACCGTTCCGTTCTTGTGCTGGTAGACGGTCTGTCCTGTCCTCAGGTCGACGCCCGCCACATATCCCCATGGCGGCGCCTGGCAGGGCAGGCCGATAGGCGACAGGAACGGCTTCATGCTGGCGGCATAGGGCGCGCCATAATTCTCGTTGAGGCCCGGCTTGCCTTCCGACACGTAGTCCTTGGTGTCGTTCGCGCGCGGGATCAGCGTCGAGGTGAAGGCGAGATAGACCGGAGTCGCGAAAACGACCTGCCGAACAGGATCGACTGCGACGCCGCCCCAGTTGAAGGTGCCGAAATTGCCCGGATAGATGATCGAGCCCTTCACGGAAGGCGGCGTGTAGCGACCATCGTAGTTAAGCGAGCGAAATTCGATGCGACACGCCAGCTGGTCGAACATGGTGGCGCCCCACATGTCGCTCTCTGTGAGGCGCGCCGGATTGAAGCTGATCGTCGATATCGGCTGGGTCGGAGCGGATCGGTCGCCCTTGGCGGCGCCCGTCGGAGCAGGCTTTTCCGTTACCGGCAGCAGCGGCTGCCCGGTGCGGCGGTCGAGCAAATAGAGGTCGCCCTGCTTGGTCGGCTGAAGCAACGCGGGCACCACGCCGTTCGGTCCCCGCCAGTCGACCAATTCGGGCTGGGCCGGCATATCCATGTCCCACAGATCGTGGTGGACCGCCTGGAACACCCAGCGCACCTGTCCCGTCAGGATATCGAGCGCCACGACGGACGAGGAATATTTCTCGGCGTTGGCGCTGCGGTTGCCCCCGAACTGGTCGGGTGGAGAATTGCCCATAGGCACGTACACGAGCCCAAGGTCCGGATCGGCGCTCAGGATCGACCAGCTGTTGGGTGAATTGTGGGTGTAGGTCTTGTCCGCGGCAATCGGCTTGGTGTCGTCGGGATTGCCGCTATCCCAGTTCCATACCAGCTTGCCCGTCGATTCGTCGTAGGCGCGGATCACGCCGGAGGGTTCCTGCGTGGAGACATTGTCGTTGACGGCGCCCCCGACGATGATCAGACCGCGCGCCACCACGACGGGCGATGTCGAATAGTAGAATCCGGGGGTCAAGTCCGGCATGTTGGCGGCGAGGTTAATGACGCCCTTGTCGGCAAAGTTGTCGCAGACCTTACCCGTTTCCGCATCCAGGGCGATGAGCCTTGCATCGGATGTCGGCAGCAGGATGCGCGTCCGGCAGGTGACGTCGCCAGCGGCCGACGCCGGCTCATCATACGTAACGCCGCGGCAGGTCTGGTGCTGGCGGTTGGTGTTCTTGCCTACCTTGGCGTCGTAACGCCAGCGTTGCTTGCCCGTGTCGGCGTCGAGCGCGATTGCGATGTCGTGCGGCGTGCACAGATAGAGGGTCTTGCCGATCTTGAGCGGCGTGACCTCGTAGGTGGTCTCGACCGGGTCGCCTTCGCCGCGCACTTCGCCCGTGTGGTAAGTCCAGGCGACCTTGAGACCGGCGACATTGTCCGGCGTGATCCCGGTCAACGGCGAATAGCGCAGGCCGGCGTTGGTGCGGCCATATGCCGGCCAGTCGCCCTCGGGGACAACCGAGCTCGCTTTCGCCTCTCCTGCCTGCACGGGCAGCGAGCCGGCCAGATCGCTGGTAGGCGTCGACATCGCATAGATCGCGACGACGAGGCCGGCGAGCACCGCGCCCGTCAGCGGGAGGCCGTTCCAACTGAAGGCGGAGGCGTGGCGCGGACGCTCCGGATTGCGCAATTCTCGCGTCACCCAAGGCATCAGGAGCCAGATGCCGATCACAACGATGACGCCGCCGCGAGGGGCAAGCCGCCACCAGTCGAACCCAGTCTCGTAGATCGCCCATAGGAGCGACCCGAAGATGATGAGAGCGTAAAGCCATAGCGCCGAAGGAGAGTGCCACCACAACAGGACGGCGGCGGCCAAAAAACCAATACCGACAATCAGATAGTACCACGAGCCACCAAGCACGGCGAGCCAGCCACCGCCGCCCAGCAGAATGACGCCGAGCACCGCAATCACGATGGCGGAAAACCGAGCCACCCCTTCCTCCGCAATAATTACGTATCCTAATTCGATGCAAAACGCCGGAAAGGGAAAAACGTTCCGCGCAAGAGCGCCATTCACCATGCCATCGGGAGGGGCGGCTCCGGTCGCGGATTCGATCGTGACAGGCCGCGGCTATTCCATTATCCATCGCCGCCATGAACGGCCCCATAGATCCCGCCTCCAACCTGGCCGAACTGATCCGCTGCCCCTCCGTGACGCCTGCCGACGCCGGGGCCCAGGTGGCGCTTGCCGATATGCTTACGCCGCTTGGATTCCACGTCGAACGGCCAGTCTTCCGCGAGGGCGGCACACCCGACGTGGAGAACCTGTACGCGCGGCTCGGGGGCGGTGGAAAACATCTCATGTTCGCCGGCCACACGGATGTCGTGCCGCCGGG
>JBQCFA010000542.1:0-4048 GCA_051959695.1 Rhizobiaceae bacterium | reverse complement strand
GGACGTGCACACGCTGGTCGCGGATAATTCCTGGAATGCTGGCATCGTGCTGGGCGATTTCGTTGCGCTGCCGGCGGCTCTGGAGAAAGTCGAGGCCGTGGTCTATCAGGACGGGGCCGAAATCGGACGGGGCGTCGGCGCCGACGCGCTCGGCCATCCGTTCGAGCCGCTGGCCTGGTTGGCCAATCATCTGGGCGCGGCGGGACGCGGCCTCAAGTCGGGCGACCTCGTCATGACGGGAAGTATTGTACGGACCTGCTTTCCTGACCACGCATTTTTCTATCACTTCAAGGTTGGCGGAATCGGCAGCGTGGAGGTCGGCGGCGCCTGATCTGATCGCAGCGTGTCGGCCCTTCGCAACTTTTCCCCTATCTATCATGTCAGCAGACTTGGCCCGCCCTTCCGGAAGCTAAAAACACCTGTGATGAAGTCAGCATTCACGCGAGAAATTGGAGCGGCGCTTGCCTGTCCGACTAGCGACAGCACGGCGGCCGCGACGACACTTTCAGCCTGGATAGGCGCCAATGAGCGAACCGCAAACACTGGCTAGCAAGGCATTATGCACCAAATGGCTATCACCTTGTTGCCTTGGCCCACCACAGGGATGAGTTGCTGGAGGCATTCCCCGTGCTGGCAGGGCGGCGAGAGCTGCTTACCGCACACCGGATACGTGGTGCGCCTCGAAAGCTCGAAGAGGCCATCACTATCCTGACGGCAGTGCTCGATGCCGGCAACCCGGATTAAAGGGCCGTCACAAAGGCATAAAGTCCGCTGCGTCGGCAGAATGGCGGTTCGACAGCACTATGACGCTGACCGAGCGGAGCAAGCCAGACCGTCTGTCCCGCCGTCTGTCCTCCCGGTCCTGCTGAAACAAAGCCGCCAACAGGCCGGTAGTGCGGTGACCCCCTCTCCGCCATCTTCATAACGCCGATGTTTATCTAAGCGATTGTAAAGGCGGCATAAGCCGCCACCTCGGGGCTGATTTCCGCAGCTTTGTCAGCCACTTTCGAACCCGACCGACTGCGATGTTTATCTAAAGGGCGGAGTTCTGCGGGGTTGACGGCTCTGCTGCACCGTCTGTCCGGTCGTCTGTCGTGTCGGAGATGTTCATCCGAACTTTATGATCGGCTCGGCTGGACTATGCCGGCGGTGAGAGCGATGGTCCGATGACCTATTGCCACGCAGTGAAAGGATGGTCGCCTATGCCTCGCAAGCGCGCCCTGTCAGCACGGGAGGTCGATGGGCTGCGCGATGTCGGCATGCACCGGGTGTCGGACAATCTGTATCTGCAGATCAGGGACCAGGGCACCAGAAGCTGGCTGTTTCGCTACTGGGTCGACAGCAAGCCGAAGGTGATCGGCCTCGGCCCGGTAAAGGACGTCCCGCTGGCCAAGGCGCGAGACAAGGCCGAGCGCCTGCGCATCGAGATCCGGGATGGCGCCGATCCCGCCGCAGACAAGAAGGCTGCGCGGGCGCAGCGGATGATCGAGCGTGCTGGCGCCGAGGCTGCCAAGGTACCGACCTTCCAGGAATGCGCCCAGGAATACATTGATTCACATGAATCGTCCTGGACCAACGACAAGCACCGGGCCCAGTGGTCGTCGACATTGAAGACGTATGTCTATCCCATCATCGGAAAGAAGCCGGTGAACGAGATCGGCGTCGACGACATCGTCAAGGTGTTGAAGCCCATCTGGACGACGAAGCCGCCCACGGCCGGCAATATCCGCGGCCGCATCGACAAGATTCTGGGCTGGGCGACAGCCATGGGTTATCGCAGCGGCGACAATCCGGCACTACGCGACGGGCCGTTGATGCATCTGCTGCCATCGCTGAACAAGCTGCAGCGGGCGCAGAAGCATCACGCCGCGGTGCCGTATCGAGAGGTCCCGGCAGTTGTCGCCGATCTTCAGAAGCTGGGATCAAATAGCGCCAAGGCATTGCTGTTCACGATCCTGACGGCGGTGCGTACCGGCGAGACGCTGGGCGCCACCTGGGACGAGATCGATCTCACGGCAAAACTCTGGACCATCCCGGCCGAGCGCATGAAGGCACGGGCCGAGCATCAGGTTCCGCTCGCCAATGAGGTTGTCGCACTGCTGGGATCGTTGCCGAAAGACGCCACCGGCAAGAACCCGCACCTCTTCCCTGGCCAGCGGGTCAAGACGCTGTCCAATATGGCGATGATTCAATGTCTGCGCGGCATACGCGACGACGGTGCCACGGTGCATGGGTTCCGCGCCGCCTTCTCCACCTGGGCTCGTGAGCAGACCGATTATTCACCGGAGGTCGTCGAAGCCTGCCTTGCCCACACCCAGAGCGACAAAGTCGTCGCAGCCTATGCCAGGACGACCTTCGTCGATCGGCGGCGTGAGCTCATGCAGCAGTGGGCGGCGTTTTGCAGGGGTTCGTGACGCGTTGGGTGCGCTTGTCAGCCCTGCGCTGGCTCATGTAGCGCGTTCGCTGTCAGAGCCCGGTATGGACAGGTCCTGAAAGCGATTTGGGGAACAGGCGTCGCTGGAACAGTGGGCCGATGGAATGAGTGTCTCGTGCACCATCGAGGGTGCGCGAATAGGTGCCGGAAGCGGACCTACAGCTTACAGCGCAAGCTGGTGACGAGCTGCTGCTCCGTTGCCGACTAGACGATCTATGCCGATCACTATCGACGACGTCACGACGTCGTTTTTCGTTCCATTATCCGGCACGCAAAGCGACCATGTCAGCCAAAGCATTAGGTGGTACTGCCGGCTTTAGCGAGTTCGACAAATTCTGCTCGCCACCTTCTGCAATGGCTGAGGATAGGCAATCGAGCAAGGCTTGTACGGCCGCATTACTGTTGTCGCGGTTCCATGCGCAAACCGTGCATATCGTATTCTGCTGCATCATAAACGGACGAAGCACCATCCGGCTGGTGAGATAGTGAGTTGGCCCTCGCGGCAGGATCGCGAGACCCATGCCGGCGCTTACCAGGGCGAACATCGCCGAGACGGTAGGTGCCTCCTGTGAGATGTTAGGTGAGACGCCGAACCGGTCAAATTCCGAGAAGATTATTTGTCGGTAAACGTTCCACATCGCTTCGGAGCCAATTACCAGTTGTTCGCCGTGCAAATCCAATGCGGTGACCATTTCCTGCTGCGCGAGTCGGTGATCGTCCGGCATAATCACGACCAGCTGTTCGTCCCGGATTCGGCACGTCTGAATACCAGGCGTTGAAAAAGGGCCGAGCATGAAACCAAGATCGACCGTGCGTTCGACAAGGGCGGTTCTCTGCTGCTCCGTGCCCATGTTAAGCAATTCGATCCGTATGTTGGGCCGATGCTGGTTGAACCGCTTGAGCAGCGGTGCGAGGAATTCCTGGGCGATATAGGTTACATACCCGATCCTGATCTGTCCGATCTGGCCGCGCGCCATCTCGCGTCCCACGCGCTCGGCCCGGACGATCTGATCGAGCACCTTTCGTGCTTCTCCAAGGAAGGCGTGGCCGATCTCGGTCAGGCGGACATTGCGCGTATTTCGATCAAGAAGCCGTGCGTCGAGCTCCTGTTCGAGCTGTTTGATCGAGCGTGTAAGCGCCGGTTGTGCCATGTTGAGATGGTGCGCCGCCGCGGTGAAACTCAACTCATCCGCGACGGCCACGAAACAACGCAGCAACCTCACGTTCAGCATTTATGCCTCCGGTGGAAATAATCGCGACGGCGATAGTATTGGCACGCAAATGCCTGCACTACTAGCCTCGAAGCGTCGGTCGTACCCGCACGGAGCGCTCTCTCGCTCCCGATCCGGGAACGATTGATGCTTCGCTGGGAAGTCACCCTCGACGCAGTCTGCCCTGCGCCAAGGCTCCTTGCGAGAAACCGGGAGGAGAAGAAACGATGAGGATGCTTTCCCGCGCGCTCGCCGCGCTTAGTGCGACAGTTCTGATCGGCGCTTCGACGCTGACGTCTGGCGCGATAGATCAGAAGCCCGAAAAGATCGTCGTCACGGCGTATGGCGGTATCTGGGCCGAGACCGTGAAGAAGAATTACGTTCCGTGTTTCGAGAAGAAGAC
>JBQCFA010000541.1:0-2038 GCA_051959695.1 Rhizobiaceae bacterium | reverse complement strand
CGGATCAAGCGTAGAACGCCTCCAGAGGAAGGGGTCCATGCGCTTCGGCTTGCCTGCACGGCAGATTTTCGTGCGCTTTCTGTGCGCCCTGTCGCTGGCGCTGGTGGCGTTCGGCCATCAGCCGCTTTCCCTGCCGCGCTCGGGCACGCTCGCCATCGCCGCCTACGCTTTTCCGGATGGTTCGCAGCCCGTCATCTGCCTGACCGATACGGCCGGCAAGGGCGACCAGAAGTCGGCGCACGGACATGGCTGCGACGCATGCCGGATCTCGTCCGCCTTCGCTCTGCAATTGCCGTGCTTTGCGGTCCTGGCTGTTAGCGACCGGCGGGAGAGCCCGCTGCCGCTCCCGCCGGCGTCGCCCGTCATCCGCGCGGCCTATCCTCCGTCAGCTCCTCCGCAAGCGCCGCCTCTTTCGGCCTGATTCCGGGCGGGAACCCGTCCCGCCTCATGCCATCCAATCATCCATTCGGACGGTCGGTCGCCACCGCCGTTCGGCCGATCGCCGGCAAGGCCGCGCCTGAAGCGCGCATCCCTCCGGCCTGCAAGGAAATGACAATGCTGAAATCCATCTTCATCGCCGCCGCGGCCACCCTCTTCGCCACCACCGCATTCGCACATGTCACGCTCGAGCAGGGCGAGGCCAGGGTGGGTGCCGGCTACAAGGCAGTCTTCCGCGTGCCGCATGGTTGCGCCGGTTCGACGACGACCGCAATCCGCGTACAAATCCCGGAGGGGTATGTCGGCGTCAAGCCGATGCCCAAGCCGGGCTGGACGCTGCATATGCTCAAGGGCAAATACGCCAAGACCTACAAGCCCTACGGGCATGCCATCAGTGAAGGCATCACGGAGATCGACTGGACCGGTGGCAACCTGCCCGACGACAATTACGACGAGTTCGTCATGAGCGGCTATCTCGCCGATTCACTGCCGACGGGGGAAAAGCTCTATTTCCCGGTCGTGCAGGAATGCGAGAAGGGCGTCAACCGCTGGATCGAGAAGCCTGCGGAAGGGGCGGACCCGGACTCCGTCGAGCATCCGGCGCCGGCCGTGAAACTGCTGCCGAAGAACTGACGACAGGGAGGGGAGATCGCCACTTCGGCGGTCTCCCCGATACAGCCATGCGATCTCTTCATCCTGGCGCCGCCCGGCGGCGCGTCACGCTGGCGCTTGTCTATGCAGCGCTTTTCATCCTCGGTCTCGCGAGCCAGGCTGCGGGGCATGCCGCGCTCGTCGCGTCCGATCCGGCGGACGGCACGGTTGTCGTCAAGGCGCCGGCCGAAGTGTCGCTGACCTTCGACGAGCCGGTGTCGCCACTCATCCTGAAACTGGTCAAGCCGGACGGAAGCGAGGTCTCGTTCGGCAAGCCGACGCTCGACGGCAATCGCGTTGTCCTCGCGGCACCACCCGATCTCGGGAAGGGAAGCTATGTCCTTTCCTGGCGCGTGATCTCCCAGGACGGGCACCCGGTCGGCGGCGCCGTCCTGTTCTCCATCGGCATACCGAGCGGCGGCGCCGCAACGGCCCGTGAAGCCATCGACTGGCCGCTGCGCGCCGCGATCTGGCTGTGCCGGCTGCTGGTCTATAGCGGCCTGTTCGTGGGGGTCGGCGGCGCGTTCTTCCTCACTTGGATCGCAGATGGCGCTCGAGGAGCGCGCGGTTTCATCGCCGGCGCTTGCCTGACCGGTCTCGTGGCGACAGGCCTGTCGCTCGGGCTTCTCGGCATCGACGCGCTCGATCTCGGCATGGCGTCGCTCACCGGGGCGAAGGTATGGGTGACGGCGCTCTCGACCAGCTATGCACTCAGCGCCTTCTTCGCGGCGCTCTCCATGCTCGCGGCGCTCTGGGCGCTCCTTTCCCTGGGGTGGCGGGAGGCGCGGGTAGCCTCGGCGCTCGCCATGGCGGGCGCTGGACTGGCGCTCGCATCGAGCGGGCACGCGGCGACGGCGGATCCGCAATGGCTGATGCGGCCGGCCGTCTTCGTGCACGCTACGGCGGTCGCCTTCTGGGTCGGGGCGCTGACGCCGCTCGCGGTGTTCTT
>JBQCFA010000540.1:0-7952 GCA_051959695.1 Rhizobiaceae bacterium | reverse complement strand
CTGCACGTCGTGCTCGTCCGCGACCGAAAGGCAATTGTCGATCGCCGCTGGCGTCGTACCCCAGTCCTCGTGCAACTTGAGCGCGCAGGCGCCGCCGCGCACCATCTCCACCAGGGCGCCGGGCAGCGAGGCATTCCCCTTACCTGAAAGGCCGATATTCATGGGAAAGGCGTCGAAGGACTGGATCATCCGTCCCAGGTGCCACGGCCCCGGCGTGCAGGTCGTGGCCAGCGTGCCATGGGCCGGACCCGTACCGCCGCCGAGCATCGTCGTCAGGCCCGACATCAGCGCCTCTTCGATCTGCTGCGGGCAGATGAAATGGATATGCGCATCGAAACCGCCTGCGGTCAGGATCTTGCCTTCGCCGGCAATCGCCTCGGTTCCCGGTCCGACGATGATGTCGACGCCGTCCTGGATGTCGGGATTGCCGGCCTTGCCGATCGCGGCGATGCGGCCATCCTTCAATCCGATGTCCGCCTTGTAGATGCCGGTCGAATCGACGACGAGGGCGTTGGTGATGACGGTGTCCATTGCGCCCTCGGCCCGCGTCGCCTGGCTCTGTCCCATGCCGTCGCGGATGACCTTGCCGCCGCCGAACTTCACCTCCTCGCCATAGAGGGTCAGATCCTTCTCGACCTCGATGAAGAGTTCGGTGTCGGCGAGCCGGACACGATCGCCGACGGTCGGACCGTACATCTGGGCATAGGAAGAGCGGGAGATTCTTGTCGCCATCAGAGCTTCCCCATCACCCTTGCGTTGAAGCCGTGGACCGTGCGCCCGCCGCCATAGGGCACCAGCCGGACTTCCCGCTTCTGGCCGGGCTCGAAGCGCACGGCCGTGCCGGCGGCGATGTCCAGCCGCTTGCCGCGCGCCGCTTCGCGGTCGAAGTCCAACGCGCCGTTGACCTCGTAGAAATGGTAGTGCGAGCCGATTTGGACCGGCCGGTCGCCGCGATTGGCGACGATCATCGTGACGGCTTCGCTGCCGGCGTTGAGCTCGATGTCGCCGTCGGCGGTTATGATTTCTCCCGGGATCATGACGCCTCTCAGAACGTACCGAAGGCGAGGCCGACGCCGATCGCGGCGCAGACCGCCCCGGCGGCGCGCGCGAGCCCGCGATGTTTGAGGCCGGCGGCCAGGGCGAGGCCGATGCCGATCGCGTGCAGCATCGCGGTGGCGACGGCGAAGCCCATCATATATTCGAAACCGCCGGCATTCTCCGGCACCTCGGTGCCGTGGGCGTGACCGTGGAACAGCGCGAAGACGCCGATGATGGCGATGCCGGCGGAAACGGGAAGGTCGGCGGCGAGCGCCACCAGGAGACCGAGCGCGACCACCGAGGCGAGAATGCCCGGCTCGACGAACGGCACCGGGATATGCGCCATGCCCAGGCCCGCGCCGAACAGCATGACGCCGACGAAAGCGGCCGGCCATGCCCAGATCGCCCTGCCGCCCTTCAGCGCCGCCCAGAGGCCGACGGCGATCATCACCGTCAAATGGTCCAGCCCGGAAAGGGGATGGCTGAAGCCGGCCGAAAAGGACGAAGTGGGACCGATGCCGATATGGGCATAGGCGGGCATGGTCGCAGCGGCCATGAGAAGCGCCGCGAGCGAGAGTTTCTTCAGCGAGTCGGTGCTCATCGGGATGTCCTCATCTTTGAAATCCGCATCAGGGGGTCAGGGGGATTCAGGCAGCGCCGGCCGGACGGCAGCCGTCCGGCTTGAATATCCGCCGGGTCGAGGCCGGATATTGCGCGAGCTTGGCGGCGGGCCGGACGGGACGCCGCGAGAAATTGCCGCCGCAATTGGGGCAAACGCCTTTCAGGAGGGTTTCGGCGCAATCGGCGCAGAATGTGCATTCGAACGTGCAGATCATCGCATCGGCGGCATGGGGCGGCAGATCCCTGTCGCAGCATTCGCATCCGGGTCGCAGTTCCAGCATCTCGCCCTCCCTTGCGTCTCTAGCGGATCGGCTCGTGCACGGTGACCAGCTTGGTGCCGTCGGGAAAGGTCGCCTCGACCTGGACGTCGTGGATCATCTCGGCGACGCCTTCCATCACCTGCTCCCGGGTGACCACATGCGCACCCTCTTCCATCAGGGTGGCGACGGAACGCCCGTCGCGCGCGCCTTCGACGATGAAGTCGCTGATCAGCGCGATCGCCTCGGGATGGTTGAGCTTCACGCCGCGTTCCAGCCGCCGGCGGGCCACCATGGCGGCCATGGCGACGAGCAGCTTGTCCTTTTCCCGTAGAGTGAGTTGCATCTTCTGCCTTTTACAATTGCCAGACTTTGGGAAGAGACCGGCCTGCCGACAGCACGGCGAGGAGAGGTATGAGTACGCGCCGAAGCGAGAAGCCGTCCGGCGCGAAGATGCGCGCCAGAAGCCTGCCGTCCCAGGCGCTGGCGCCGCCCGCGTCCGCGATGACCTTGCGAACCGGTTCGAGCAGACGCTCGCACTCCGACGCGACCAGCAGAATCGTCGCCATCGCCGCGTTACCGGCCAGAATGGCCGGCCGTTTCAACTGACTGGCGATGGCACCCTCGAAGCAAAGGTCGTCGGCGAAGACCAGCCTGCCCTCGCGGCGAATGCGCCAGCGGTCGCGAAACGTACCGGAATTGACCGTCTCGCCCATCGCCGCGCGCCCGAAAACGGTCGCCTCGGATACGAGCAGTTCGGCGCCGCCGGCAAGGTCGACGTCCAGCCGGCGGGATATCCGCCCGCCGTCGAACAGGATCGTCTCCTGCGGCAGCCAGTCGAGCCTCGAACCGGCCGCGAGATCGATCCTGTTCGTCACGCGTACAAGCGCGCCCGTCGACCTGTATATCCGCTCGCAGGCCTGCGTCGTCAGCACCGCATGGGCGCCCTTTTCCAACCCGACTTCGGTGCCGAAGACATCGCCGCCGGTCATGCCGCCGGCCGTGTTGATGAGAACGGCCTCCGGCACGCCGTCGAGCATCCTTGGAAAGCGGATCTTCGCCGAACCGTCCTGATGCAGCCGATGGAGACGCGTTGCGCCGTCGCGCCGCCTGAAGACCAGGCGCGCCTTGCCGCTGGCGCGCTGTAGTCGCGGCGGCCGATGCCGGACGTTCTCAGAGCATGAGGTGTCGACGAACATCCGGTTCATCCAGGCTCGCGGCCTCTCCGGTAAAGACGATCCGGCCACGATCCATGATTGCCACGGAATCGGCAAGTCCCCTTGCGAAATCCAGATACTGCTCGACGATGAGGATGGTCAGGCCGGCCGTGTCGCGCAGATAGGTGATGGCGCGGCCGATATCCTTGATGATGGAGGGCTGGATCCCCTCCGTCGGTTCGTCGAGCACGAGAAGCCTCGGCCGCATGACCAGCGCCCGGCCGATGGCAAGCTGCTGCTGCTGGCCGCCGGAGAGGTCGCCGCCGCGGCGGCCGAGCATGTCCTTCAGCACCGGAAACAGCTCGAACACGTGATCCGGTATGGACCGCTGCCCGCGCTTCAGGGGCGCCATGCCCGTTTCCAGATTCTCGCGCACGCTGAGCAGCGGAAAGATTTCCCTGCCCTGCGGCACGAATGCGATGCCCGACCGGGCGCGATCGTACGCCGCGCTCCGGCCGAGCGCCTTCCCCTCGAAGGCAACCTCGCCCGATGTCAGCCTCAGATGACCGACAATCGCTCTCATCAAACTTGTCTTGCCGACGCCGTTGCGGCCGAGCACACAGGTGATCTTTCCCGTTTCCGCCTTCAGCGAAACACCGCGCAGGGCGACCGCCGCGCCGTAATGCAGCGTCGCGTTCTCAACCTCCAGCATCGCGGGGCCTCCCGGTCTCTGGTCCCCCCGCGCCCCCGGCTTGCCGGCCGGGGGTGGCGAGCCTTCCGGCGCGCCAGAGGGGGTTCGTGAAATTGCTTGCGGCGAAGAGCCTTTTGACCAGCATCGTCACCGCCCCAGATAGACTTCGACGACACGGCTGTCGGCCGAAACGAAATCCAACGTCCCCTCGGAAAGCACCGACCCTTCGTGCAGGCAGGTGACCTTGACGTCGAGTTCGCGGACGAACTGCATGTCGTGCTCGACGACGATGACCGAATGGGTCCGCGCGATCTCCCTGAGGAGCCGGGCGGTCTCCTCGGTCTCGGCGTCGGTCATGCCGGCGACCGGCTCGTCGACGAGGAGAAGCTTGGGGTCCTGCGCCAGAAGCATGCCGATCTCGAGCCATTGCTTCTGTCCGTGCGAAAGGTCGGCGGCGAGATCGTACCGCCGCGCGGTCAGGCGGATGGTCTCCAATATGTCCTCGATGCGTTCAGCCTGCCGCACCGAACGCCTGTCGAAAAGCGCCTTGACGACGCTGCGCACTCCCTTGAGCGCCAGCATCAGGTTGTCCTCGACCGTATGGCTTTCGAATACGGTCGGCTTCTGGAATTTGCGACCGATGCCAAGCATGGCGATATCCGCCTCGTCATGACGGGTGAGGTCGATGTCGCCGTCGAAGAACACCTCACCCTGGTCCGGCTTCGTCTTGCCGGTGATGATATCCATCATCGTCGTCTTCCCGGCGCCGTTGGGGCCGATGATGGCGCGCATCTCGCCCTGTTCGAGAACGAGCGAAAGATTGTTGATGGCGCGAAAGCCGTCGAAGGAGACGGAAACGCCGTCGAGATAGAGGATGGGCTTGGCGTCCGACATGGCCTACTCCGCAGCCTCCGCCCGCAATTCCTCGTCCTTGCCGAGGCTTGCCGGCTCGACACCTTTCTCGGCCGCCGCGGACAGGCGGCGCGCCCGCATCGCCGACCAGCCGTCCATCAACGTGCCGACGATCCCCTTCGGAAGGAAGAGCGTGACCAGGACGAACAATCCGCCGAGCGCGAACAGCCAGAATTCGGGGAAGGCTCCCGTGAACCAGCTCTTGCCCCAGTTGACGACGAGCGCGCCGATGATCGGGCCGACAATGGTCGCGCGCCCCCCGACCGCCGTCCAGATCACCACTTCGATCGAATTGGCGGGCGCAAATTCGCTGGGGTTGATGATGCCGACCTGCGGCACGTAGAGCGCGCCAGCGATCCCCGCCATCACGGCCGAGGCGGTGAAGGCGAACAGCTTGACGTTCTCCGGCCGCCAGCCGAGGAAGCGCGTGCGGCCCTCGGCGTCACGTACCGCGATCATCAGCTTTCCATATTTCGACTTGACGAAGAAGGCGACGAGGAGGACGCCCAGCGCCAGCGTCAACGCGCTTGCGGCGAACAGCACCGCGCGCGTCTGGTCGGACTGGATGTCGAAGCCAAGAATGTCCTTGAAATCGGTCAGGCCGTTATTGCCGCCGAAGCCCATATCGTTGCGGAAGAAGGCGAGAAGCAGCGCATAGGTCATGGCCTGCGTGATGATCGACAGATAGACGCCGGTGACACGGCTGCGGAAGGCGAACCAGCCGAAGACGAAGGCGAGCAGGCCGGGCGCCAGCATCACCATGATGGCGGCGAACCAGAAATGGTTGAAGCCGTACCAGAACCACGGCAGTTCCTTCCAGTTCAGGAAGACCATGAAATCGGGCAGGATCGGATTGCCGTAGACGCCTCTCGAGCCGATCTGACGCATCAGATACATGCCCATCGCGTAGCCGCCGAGCGCGAAGAAGGCGCCATGGCCGAGCGAAAGGATGCCGCAATATCCCCAGACCAGGTCGAGCGCCAGCGCCAGAAGTGCGTAGGTCAGGTACTTGCCGAACAGCGTGACGATGTAGGTCGGGATATGCAGCGCGCTGCCGGGCGGCGTCGCGAGGTTGAGCACGGGCACGATTATGGCGGCCGCGACCAGCGCCAGCACCGCAATGGCGATGCGCCAGGTGAAGCCGTCCGCGAAGACGCCGCGGGTCATCATGCCTCCACCGCCCGTCCCTTGAGCGCGAACAGGCCGCGCGGGCGCTTCTGGATGAAGAGGATGATCAGCACGAGGATCAGGATCTTGCCGAGCACCGCGCCGGCATAGGGCTCGAGAAACTTGTTGAGGATGCCGAGCGAGAAGGCGCCGACCAGGGTGCCCCAGAGATTTCCCACGCCGCCGAACACGACCACCATGAAGCTGTCGACGATGTAGCCCTGCCCGAGATTGGGCGACACGTTGTCGATCTGGCTGAGCGCGACGCCGGCGATGCCGGCGATGCCGGAGCCGAGCGCGAAGGTCAGCGCATCGACCCAGGGCGTGCGGATCCCCATGGAAGAAGCCATGCGGCGGTTCTGCGTCACCGCGCGCATGTGCAGGCCCCAGGCGGTGCGGTTGAAGACGTAGAGCAGCACGGCGAACACGGCCAGCGCGAAGAGCACGATCCACAGCCGGTTCCAGGTGATGGCAAGCTGACCGATATCGAACTCACCCGACATCCAGGAGGGATTGCCGACGTCGCGGTTGTTCGGCCCGAAGATCGTTCGCACCGCCTGCTGCAGGATGAGCGACACGCCCCAGGTGGCCAAAAGCGTTTCCAGCGGACGGCCGTAGAGAAAGCGGATGATGCCACGCTCGATGATGAGGCCGACGACGCCGGCGACGAGGAAGGCGAGCGGCACCGCGATCGCCAGCGACCAGTCGAACAGGCCCGGGAAGGACGAGCGGATAATCTCCTGCACGACGAAGGTCGTGTAGGCGCCGAGCATCACCATCTCGCCATGCGCCATGTTGATGACGCCCATGACGCCGAAGGTGATGGCGAGCCCGATCGCCGCCAGCAGCAGCACCGAGCCGAGCGAGATGCCGTACCAGACGTTCTGGGCCACTCCCCACCAGGCCAGCACGTCGCGGATATTGGAAATCGCCGACGCGGCGCTTTCCTTCAGGGCGCCCTTCGCAGTGGCTTCGTAGGACAGCAGCAGGGAGAGCGTGTCACGGTCGCCGCGCGCGCCGAGAAGGTCGATCGCCGCTTCCTTTTCAGCGTCGCTCTTGTCGGAGACGAGGATGGCGGAGGCGCGCGCCGCTTCCATGCGGCGCTTGACGGCGGCATCCGCTTCCTTCGCGATCGCACTGTCCAGCGCCTCGATCGTGGACGGATCGGGACTGTTCAGCATCGTCGTGGCCGCTGCGAGCCGCACCGAAGGGTCGTGGGAGGCGAGCGTCAGATTGCCGACGGCGTCGTTGATCTGGCGACGCAGGCTGTTCTTCACCTTGACCTTGGTCACGGCATCCTTGCCGGCCGAACCTTCCGCCTTGCCGGTCAGCGGGTCAAAGAGGTCGAAGCTGTCAGGCTTTTCGCTGGCGATGAAAACCGCGCCATCCGGCTGCCGCGCATAGAGGTTGCCGTCGGCGAGCGCGTTGAGAGCGCGGGCGGCGGCGGGATCGCCCGTTGCGGCGAGTTCCTTGACCACCTTTTCGACATCGGAAAAGCTCTTGGTCTGTCCGAATTTGGCGATCACCGCGCGGGTCGCCGCCTCGTCGGCTTGGGCAGTCGTTATCGACGCGAACAGCACGGCAAGAAGCAGGACGGCGCTTCGGAGAAGAAACATCTAAGGTACGATCTTTTATGGGTTCCGGGTTCTGGCTTCCGGGCCGGAGGGAGGAGGAGCCGGCCCGGAAGCTTCGCGGTCAAACGGTCGATGATCCGCTCAGTTTGTCCCCTCGCCACCGCACTTGCCGGTCTTGACGTTGAAGTTGCCGCAGGACATCGGCTTGCGCCAATCCGAGATCAGGTCTTTGGAGCCCGGCAAATAGTCCGACCAGGCGTCGCCCGGAACGGTGCCGGGGGTCTGCCAGACCGTCTCGAACTGCCCGTTGTCCTGGATTTCGCCGATCAGCACCGGCTTGGTGATGTGG
Organism: Rhizobiaceae bacterium; assembly: GCA_051959695.1. Classification (GTDB taxonomy): domain Bacteria; phylum Pseudomonadota; class Alphaproteobacteria; order Rhizobiales; family Rhizobiaceae; genus Mesorhizobium_L. Next base: position 186 of record JBQCFA010000540.1, on the reverse strand, counting down.
TGGTTCGGCATCATGGTGGCGTAACCGCCGGTCAGGTTCGGCACGGTCACGCCGACCATCGCGTCGATGACCTTGTCTGGATCGGTGGTGCCGGCCTTCTCGACCGCCTTAACCCACATGTTGAAGCCGATATAGTGGGCTTCCATCGGGTCGTTGGTGGTGCGCTTGTCGTTCTTGATGAACTTG
>JBQCFA010000539.1:0-2684 GCA_051959695.1 Rhizobiaceae bacterium | reverse complement strand
GAAACGCCCTCCAGCACATCGCCGCAATTGATGTCCATGTCGCCGGTCATGCGCTCATAGACAGGCGTATTGGTGGCCAGCTTGATCGAGGGCGTCGGCTTGCAGCCATAGGCCGAGCCGCGCCCGGTGGTGAAGCAGAGGATGTTGGCCCCGCCCGCGACCTGGCCGGTGGCCGAGACCGGGTCATAGCCCGGCGTATCCATGAAGACGAAGCCCTTCTCGTTGACCTGGTCGGCGTAGTGATAGACGGCGTTGAGCGTCGTCGAGCCGCCCTTGGCGGCCGCGCCGAGCGACTTTTCCAGGATGGTGGTCAGCCCGCCGAGCTTGTTGCCGGGCGAGGGATTGTTGTTCATTTCCATCTGGTTGCGGGCGGTATAGTCTTCCCACCAGTGGATGATATCGACCAGCTTCTCGCCGACCTCGCGATTCTTCGCGCGGCGCGTCAGAAGATGCTCGGCGCCGTAGATTTCCGGCGTTTCGGAGAGGATCGCCGTACCGCCGTGCCGGACCAGCATGTCGGCGGCCATGCCGAGAGCCGGGTTGGCGGTGATGCCGGAATATCCGTCCGAGCCCCCGCATTGCAGGGCCAGTGTCAGGAGCGAGGCGGGCAGGGGCTCGCGGCGTACGGCATTTACGGTCGGCAGCATCTGCTTGACGAACTCAACGCCGCGCTCGACCGTCTTTTTAGTGCCGCCGACCTCCTGGATGGTCATGGTGCGGAAGGTGTCGCTCTCGGTGACCCCGTAGGCTTCCTTGAAGCGTGGGATCTGGAAGCCCTCGCAACCGAGCCCGACCATGACGACGCCGCCCATGTTGGGATTGGTGGCATAGCCCCAGGTCGTCTTCTTCAGCGTATCGAAGATAACGCCGCGATAGTCGATGACGCAGCCGTTCGCCTGCTTGAGCGCGACGATGCCGTCGATGTTGGGGTAGTCGTCGAGGATGCCGGAACGCTCGATCTCCTTGGCGATGAAACCGGCCACCGTGGTGGAGCAGTTCACGCTGGTGAGGATGCCGATATAGTTGCGCGTGCCGGCGCGGCCGTTGCCGCGCAGATAGCCCTGGAACTTCGCCTGCTCGGAAATCGGCAGGATATGCTCCTCACGCGCTTCCTCGGCGAAGCGGTAGTCGCGCTCGAAATCATGCATGAAGACGTTATGCTCGTGCACCCAGTCGCCGGGCTCGATCTCCGATTTGGCGAAGCCGATGATCTGGCCGAACTTGCGGATCGGCTCGCCCTCGGCGATGCGCGTGATCGCGACCTTGTGACCGAAGGGAATGCGCGCCTTGGCCGTCACGCCACCGATATCCGCTCCCGGTTCTATCCGGCTCGCCGCGACGAGCACGTTGTCCTCCCTGGAAAGGCGGAGTGTCTTGGGAAGCTCGGCGATGACGGTCATTCTCTCGGATCCGGTCCTGGATATCCGCGCCAAGCGCGGAATCTGATAACGCACTGCGGCTGCAAAGTAGCCTTCTCAGTTACATGTAGATAGTTTTCGGCCGAAAATGTAGCCTGTTTCGACGCGCCGCGCCGATCCGGCACGAGGGAAGGAGCCCCGATTTCACATGAAAACCAAGACTTTCACCACGCCTTCCGGTAACGAGATCAAGTTTACGGAACTCGGCTTCGGCTCGGCTTCAACCGGCAATCTCTACCGCGCCTATACGGAGGACGAGGCGCAGGCGACGCTCAACGCCGCCTGGGATGCCGGCATCCGCTATTTCGACACCGCGCCCTTCTATGGCCTCGGCCTCGCCGAAACCCGTATCAACCATTTCCTCCGTGGCAAGAAGCGCGATTCCTACGTGCTGTCGACGAAGGTCGGCCGCCGTCTCGGCCTGTGCAAGCCGGAGGAGCGCGCCGGCCAGGGCAAGTTCTTCGATACGCCGACACGCCGCGAGATATTCGACTATTCCTATGACGGCATCATGCGTTCGGTGGAGGACTCGCTGGAGAGGCTCGGCATCGACCGCATCGACATCCTCTACGGCCACGATCTCGACGTCTTTACTCATGGCAGCCAGGAGGCGGCCGATCGGCGTCAGGCCGAATTCATGGCCGGCGGCTACAAGGCGCTTCTGAAATTGCGCGAGGAAGGCTCGGTCAAGGCGATCGGCGCCGGCATCAACGAATGGCAAGCCTGCCAGAAGTTGGCGGAACAGGGGGATTTCGATCTTTTCCTGCTGGCCGGGCGGTATACGCTTCTCGAGCAGGAATCGCTCGAGACCTGCCTGCCGCTGCTGCAGAAGCGTGGTATCGGCGTCGTCATCGGCGGCGCCTACAATTCCGGCATCCTCGCCACCGGCCCGAAGCCCGGCGCCTTCTTCAACTACGATCCGGCGCCGCCCGAGATCCTCGATCGGGTCGCCAGGATCGAGGCGATCTGCAAAAAGCACGGCGTCAAGCTGGTGCAGGCCGCCCTGCGCTTTCCGCTCGTCCATCCGGTCGTTGCCTGCGTTATCCCCGGGGCGGCCCGCGCCGAGGAGATCGCGCTCAACATGGACACGCTGGCGGCGGGCATACCGGCAGCGCTTTGGGCGGACCTGAAAGCCGCGGGGCTGATGCGCGCCGACGCGCCCGTGCCGGCGTAGGCATGCTGATCGACGCCCACCAGCATTTCTGGAACACTGCGCGCGGCGACTATGGCTGGATGGCGTCGCTGCCGGCCGGTGCCTCGATCCTG
>JBQCFA010000538.1:0-16685 GCA_051959695.1 Rhizobiaceae bacterium | reverse complement strand
AACCAGCGGCAGGCCACCGAGGATGGTGCAGATCATGGTCATCATGACCGGACGCAGGCGAATGCTCGCCGCATTCTCTATTGCCTGCCGGACCCCAAGGCCGCGATCGCGCAACTGGTTTGCGAATTCGACGATGAGGATGCCGTTCTTGGCCATGACGCCGACAAGCAGCACGAGTCCGATCTGGCTGTAGACGTTGAGGCTGGTACCGGTGAGGAGGAGGGCGAAGAGGGCGCAGGCGAGACCGAGCGGCACGGTCGCCATGATGATGAGCGCGTTGATGAAGCTTTCGAACTGCGCGGCGAGCACCAGTAGAATGATGACGATCGCGAAGCCGAAGGTAGTGAAAAGGCTGGCATTGGATTCGCCGAGCGTTGCCGTCTCGGCGAGCGGAATCAGCCGCTGGCCGGGTTTGAGCAGCGGTCCGGCGATCTCTTGCGCCACCTGCCAGCTGTCGCCGAGTGCGACGCCGGAACTTAGGCCCGACGTGATCCCCACCGCCCGCATCTGCTGCTCGCGCTCGAGCGCCGGCGGGACCGCGATCTCCTTCAGCTTCGCGATGGTGGACATCGGCACGTAGCGCCCGTCGCTCGTCTTCAGGAATATGTTTTCGAGGTCGGTCGGATCGTTGACCGGATTCGTCGTCGAGACGAGTTTCACGTCATAGCTGCGGTCTTCGATGAATACGGAGCCGACTAGATTGCCGTCGAGCATGGATTGTAGCGCCTCGGCGAGCCCCGTGATGTCGATGCCGAGATCGGAGGCGCGCCGCCGGTCGACCTGCACGGCGAGCTGGGGCTGGGTCGCTTCATTGGTGAGGCGCGCCTGCTCGAAGTGCCGGTCCTTCTTTATGGCGGCGACGACCTTGGCGGCGGTATCATTCAAGTCGACGTAGTTGCTCCCCAGGATCGCGAATTGCAGGCCGTTGCCGGCGCCGCGAATGTGCAGGCTGTTGGGCTGAACCGGATAGGCCTGCACGCCGGGGACCTGTTTGACCAATTCGCGCAACTCGGCGACGATCTGCTGTTGCGAGCGTTGCCGCTCTTCCCAAGGCGCCAGCGTCAGCACCATGAAACCCTGGTTGAACGTGCCGCGGCTGCCGGCGAGCGAGAACGTGTTCTCGACCTCGCCGGAGCGGATCATCGGCTGCACCAGCTTCTCGATCTCGCGGATGCGGGTCGACGTGAAATCCAGGCTGACGCCTTCCGGCGCGGAAATCCTGACGATCGCCAGTGATCTGTCCTCGTCGGGCGTCAGTTCCTGGCGTATCGTGCCCGACAGGGCCGCCGCGATCGCCGCGAAGAGCAGCGCGACCATGACCACAACCATCGGTGCAGACAGGCAGGCGCGGAGCGTGCGCCGGTAAAGCGCGGCGAGGGCGCCCCCGGCCTGCCCGATCAGGCCGCGCTGCGTCTTCGCCAGATGCTCAGCCGCGTGCGCGCCGAGCATGCGCGAAGCGAGCATCGGACAGAGCGAAAGGGCCACTACGCAGGATAGCACCACCGATATGGCGAGCACGAAGCCGAATTCGCGGAAGAGCCCGCCGGTCTGCCCCGGCAGGAAGGAGAGCGGCACGAACACCGCCACCAGCGTCGCGGTCGTGGCGATCACCGCGAAAAACACCTCCTGTGTTCCGAGCACGGCGGCGGCGCGTGGTCCCATGCCTTCGTTGCGCCGTCGCACGATGTTCTCGAGGACGACGATGGCGTCGTCGACGACGAGCCCGGTCGCTAGCACCAACGCCAGGAGAGTGAGGATATTGACGGAAAAGCCGGCGAGATAGATCGCCGCGATCGTGCCGATCAGCGCAACGGGAAGCGTAAAGGCCGGAATGAGCGTCGCGCGGATATCGCGCAAGAAGATGAAGATGACCAGAAGCACTAGAGACACGGAGAGGCCGAGCGCGACCTCCACCTCATGCAGCGCCCCGCGAACGAAGATCGCGTCATCGCTGGTCACTCGGATCTGCGTGCCTTCGGGCAGGATATTCTGGATGCGGGCTGCCGCCTCGCGGACGCCCCTGGAAATGTCGAGCGTGTTCGACTGGGCCTGACGAATGATGCCGATGCCGATGCCGGGCTTGCCGTTGGCGCGCAACGTCGTCTGGCCGATGTCGGGTCCGAGCGTGACCGTAGCCACGTCGCCGAGCCGCGTGTCCCCGTCGATGATGATGTTCTCGAAGTCCTTTGGGGTCGCCACGGGCGCGGTGGTGCGCACGATGAGTGCCTGCGTCCTGCTGTTCAGCGAGCCGGCTGGAGCATCGAAGGACATGGAAGAGAGGGCGTTGCGGATCGTGCCGACGGTGAGGCCGAGGCTCGACAGCTTGGCCTGATTGACGTCGATGCGGAATATCTTGTCGCGGTCGCCATAGAGCTGGACGTCCGCGACGCCCGGCACCGCCGACAGCATGTCCGTTATCTGGTCCTCGGCCAGCACGGTCAGGTCCTGCACGCTCATGCGGTCGGAGGTCAGCGCGAGCCGGAGAACGGGGTCGGAATTGGCGTCGGCCTTGATGATGCGCGACGGGTCCGCCTCCTCTGGCACGTCGTTCTGGACACGGCCCATCGCGTCGCGCATGTCGGCGGCGGCGGCGTCCAGGTTCACGCCGTCGTTGAATTCCACCACGATACGGCTGCGGCCGAACGAGGAGGTGGAGGATATCTGCTTGACGCCGGCGACGCGCGAAACGGCGCCTTCGAGCAGCTTGGTCAGTTCGCGGTCGATCGTTTCGGCCGCGGCGCCTTCGTAGTCGGTGGCGATGGTGATGACGGGGCGGTCCACATCGGGCAGTTCGCGGATCTCGACGCCGTAGAACGCCGCGAGCCCGGCGACCGCGATCAGGGTGTTGATGACGAAGGCGAGTATAGGCCGGCGAACGAAGAGGGCCGTCGATCCCAGTTCCGCTTTTGCGTTGGAGATCTCCGCCACGCCACCTGCCTCAGGTGCCCTGAGCCGGATCGCCGTCTTTCGGCGTTTCGGCCTGATCGGCGATCATGATATCGGCGCCTTCGCGAACGGTCTGGATTCCCTCGGTGACGACGGTGTCGCCGGCCGCCAGCGGCCCGTCGACCAGCACGCTGTCGGTGTTGCGCTGGATGATCGTGACCGGCGTCTGACGCGCCTTGCCGTCGCGAACCGCCCACACATAGGCGCCGTCCGTGCCCCACTGGATCGCCAGGGGATTGACGGAGGGATAGACATCGCCGGGGAAGCGCATGTCGATGCGGAAGGCCATGCCGGCGCGCAGCGTATCGGCCGGGTTGGTGATGCGGCCGCGCACATGCAGCGTGCGGCTCTTCTCGTCAATCCGGTTGTCCACCGCGCTGACCTCACCGCGATAGACGTTCTCCGGGTGCGCGATCGAGGTGGCGGTCAGGGGATCGCCGACATCGATCATCGAAGCGAATTTCTCCGGTGCCCAGAAATCCACCAGGATTTTCGAGCGATCCTCGATCGTGGCGACGACGGTGTCGGTAGTGACGTAGTTGCCCACCGTCACCGGCAATATGCCGACGATGCCGGAGATCGGCGCGACGATGGTCCGCCGGGAAAGCTTCAGCTCGGCATCGCGCAATTCAAGCGCCGCGTTCTCCTTGGCAAGCTCGGCGTCCTTCACCTGCACGGCGGTGACGGTGTTCGAGCTGCGCAGCTTTTCGGCCCGTTCGAGCTTGGCCTCGGCGTCGGCCACCGCGAGCTTGGCGCGGTCGAAGGCGATCTGCTCGACTTCGGAATCGAGCCTGGCGATCGTGCCGCCGGCCTCGATTCGGCTCCCCGGCTTTGCCGCCATTTCGGTCAGCCGCCCGGCCGAATAGGGCATGACGGAAACTGAATTGTTGGCGCGCCCGTCGCCGATGGCGGAAAGCCGATCGTTGATGGTGCCGGTGGAAACGGCGTCGGTCAGCACGTTCGGCTGGGCGCCCGCGGAAGCGCTCGCCGGCTTTTCAGCGACGGCTTTCGCCGTGGCGACTGCCGGCAGTTCGACTCCCCAGCGTGAAAGCACGTCGTCTGCTCCGGGATAGTACCTGACCCATACCGCCAGCGCGACGACAAAGATCGCAATCGAGATCAGACCCTGTTTCCAGATAGCCATCGGTTCCCATACGCCCATTCGATCCCGGCCGAGCCGAGATCTTTCGGCACAATAACAAATTTCCAGTCGATTCAGCGGCTTCGCCGCGTGCCACCATAGCCTATGTACAGGCTCATCCGTCCCATCGGGACCCATGATAACATCAATTTTCCCTGGTGGCGCATTTCCATTTCAGTCGCCGCGCAAATCCTCCATGTCGCGGATGCGCTTTGCGCTTTCCGCCTCGAGGCGGCGTGTGACGCCCGCAATCAGCGTCTCGGTGACGACGAAAAGCGCGGCGGACGAATCCCAGGCAGAGGGCACCGCAGTACGTCCCGCGACGACGTGGCGCGCAAAGCGCGCGATCGGCGAAAGCCACTGGTCAGTGAAGAGGATCGTATGTACTCCGCGCCGGTCGGCCTTTTCGGCGAAGTTGATAAGGCCTTCCTGGTAACGGCGAATATCGAAGATCAGAAGCACGTCGCGCTTGCCCATGTCGATGAGGCGATCGCGCCAATTGCTCTCCTGGCCGGCAAGGTGGAAGACGCCGGGGCGGATAATGGCCAGATGCGCCGCCATGTAACGCGCAATCGGATCGGTGAAACGTCCGCCGACCAGGGTGATGCGCATACGCAAATTGGCGAGGAGCCCGACGATCTCGGCGACCTGGCGATCGGAGAGATGGCGGAAGGTCTCGTGGATGTTCTCCATGGTCGCATCGACGATTGGCGATATGTCGCCCTCGCGCGCCGTGGACGGGACGGCGGAGCGAACCAGCGGGGATTGCAGTTGCGCTGCCAGCTCTTCCTGCAGGCGGCTCTGGAAGTCAGGATAGTTCTGGAAGCCGAGACGGGCGACGAAGCGAAGGATCGTCGGCGCGCTGACCCCGGCCTTCGCGGCGAAATCCGCGACAGTGCGGAGGCCGATCAAGGGATAGTTCGCGACCAACGTCTGTGCGGCGCGGCGCTCGCTCGCAGGCATCGCCTCGATGCGATCGGCTATCAATTCGGCGATGCTGGCCGCCATCTTCCCTCCAGAAGCATGCTCCCGATCTCCATGCACGGGCCATGAGATCGCATTTGACAAAGCCGGTAAAGGTGTATGAAATCGTACATCGATGCGCAATGGCGCGTCATGCGTAACGGCTGTTACGAGCGCGGGGACGTCGCGATGGAAGCACCGCAGGCTGCCGGGAACGGAGCGGCCCCCTTCCGGATCAGCAACCGGCGGGGCGCGGGCGCCTTCGTCATCCTGTGCGATCATGCGTCGAACTTCATTCCAGCGGAATATGGCACGCTCGGCCTCACCCCGGCGGAGCGGGTCAGCCATATCGCCTGGGATCCCGGAGCGCTGGCCGTATCGCAGCGGATGGCCGACGCTCTCGATGCCCCTTTGATCGAATCGTGCGTTTCCCGCCTCGTCATCGACTGCAACCGTCCGCTGGACGCGCCTGACCTCGTGCCCGAAATCAGCGAACGGACCGTTGTTACGGGAAACCGGGGACTGGCTGCAAACGAACGTGAACGCCGGATCGCGCTTTCCCATTCGCCCTACCACGCCGCGATAGAGGAACTGACAGATGAGCGGGCCGCATGTGGCCTGGGCAATCTCTTCATCGCCGTTCACTCATTCACGCCGATCTACAAGGACGTGGCCCGTCCCTGGCAGATCGGCATCATCCACGACGACGACATGCGTCTTGCCGGACCTCTCCTCGACGCCCTCTCGGCGTTCGAGGAGATCACGGCGGGTGACAACGAACCCTATTCTCCGGCAGACAGGGTCTATTACACGCTGGAACGGCACGGGCGCGCTCGCGGCCTTCCATGCGTGATGATCGAGATCCGCAACGACGAGATCGCGACAACACGCGGTCAGCGGAAATGGGCGGATCTCCTGATAGGGATATTGAGTGCCACAAAGCTTGGGGAAGACGCATCCGGGCTTGCGGGTTCGCCGCGGGGCGCGGCCGAACAATTTGGTTTGCAGAAATAGCGGGACGGAACGCATGGCCGGAAATCTCACCTTCGACCAGTTGAAGAAAGCCGTCGCAGCGGCCGACATCGACACGGTGCTCGCCTGCGCTGCCGATATGCAGGGCCGGCTGATCGGCAAACGGTTCCTGGCGCGCTACTTCGTCGAATCCGCGTATGAGGAGACGCATGGCTGCGACTATCTCCTCGCCAACGACATCGATATGGAACCTGTGCCCGGCTACAAGGCCGCGAGCTGGTCGCGAGGCTACGGCGATTTCGTCATGAAGCCGGACATGACGACGCTCAGGACCATTCCGTGGTTGGAGAAGACGGCGCTGGTGCTTTGCGACGTGCAGGACCACCAGCATCACGAGGACCTGCCGCATTCGCCGCGCGGGCTGCTGAAGCGTCAGGTCGCGCGGCTGAAGGAGCGCGGCTATCTCGCCTATTTCGCCTCCGAACTGGAATTCTACCTTTTTGACGAGACCTACCGGAGCGCCCGCGACAAGCGCTGGCAGGGGCTCGATACCGCTTCGCCCTACATCCAGGACTATGTGATCCCGCTTACGACCAAGGAAGAGGACGTGATGCGGGCCATACGCAACGGCATCGAAGCGGCGGGCATCCCGGTGGAGAACTCCAAGGGCGAGTGGGGACCGGGACAGGAAGAGATCAATGTCCGCTATGCCGAGGCGCTGGAGATGGCGGACCGTCACGTTATCCTGAAGAACGGCTGCAAGGAGATCGCCGGCCAGAAGGGTAAAGCCGTGACGTTCATGGCGAAGTACGACTACGCACTTGCCGGAAACTCCAGCCATATCCACAACTCGCTATGGAGCGGCGACGGCAGGACGCCGCTCTTCTACGACAAGGAAGCCGACTGGACGCTGAGCGAACTCGGACGGCAATGGGCGGCTGGCCAGCTCAAATATGCCAGGGAATTCACCTGGTTCCTGGCGCCCTACATCAATTCGTACAAGCGTTTCCAAGCGGGAACCGTCGCGCCGACCAAGATCATGTGGTCGGAGGACAACCGCACGGCCGGCTTCCGTCTGTGCGGCGAGGGGACGAAGGGAATCCGCATGGAATGCCGCATCGGTGGCGCCGACCTTAACCCTTATCTCGCCTTCGCGGCACTGATCGCGGCCGGGCTTGCCGGCATCGACGAGAAGCTCGAACTGCCAAAGCCTTTCGTTGGCGACGCCTATCAGGCCGCGCGCCTGCCGGAGATTCCGAAGACGCTTCGTGAGGCCACCGAGGCGATGGCGAAGTCGAAGATGCTGAAGGCGGCTTTCGGCGCGGAAGTCGTCGAGCACTACGTCCATACGGCGCGGTGGGAGCAGTTCGAGTACGATCGCCGGGTGACGGATTGGGAATTGCACCGCGGTTTTGAGCGATATTGATTGAAATGGTGTGAGCCGGGAATGACGATGACGGAAACCGTAAAGCTGAAGTCCCCGATCGACGGCTCGATCTACGCCGAGCGGCCGGTTGCCAGCGAGGCGGCGATCCATGCGGCGGTAGAGCGCGCGCGGACGACACAGGCCGAGTGGGCGGCCAGACCGGTCGCCGAGAGGGGCCGATACGTGCTCGCCATGCTCGAGGCGCTCGTCGGCATGAACGACGAGATCGTGATCGAACTCGCCTGGCAGATGGGACGGCCGGTGCGCTTCGGCGGCGAGAAGGGCGGCGTCGAGGAGCGCACGCGCTACATGGTGGAAATCGCCGGGGAGGCGTTGAAGTCCGTGCAGGCCTCCAACCCTAAGGAAGGTTTCCGCCGCTATATCAAGCGCGAGCCGCTCGGCGTCGTGCTGGTCATCGCGCCGTGGAACTATCCCTACCTGACGGCGGTCAACACCATCGTTCCGGCGCTGATGGCGGGCAACGCGGTGATCCTCAAGCACGCGGCGCAGACGCTTCTCGTCGGCGAGCGCTTCCAGACCGCCTTCGACAAGGCCGGACTGCCGAGGGGACTATTCCAGAACATCGTCATGAATCACGCGCAAACGGAGAAACTGCTGGGCTCCGGCAGGATCGACCACGTCAATTTCACCGGATCTGTCGCGGGTGGGCGCGCCATCGAGAAGGCGGCCGCCGGCACCTTCATGACGCTCGGGCTGGAACTCGGCGGCAAGGACCCGGCCTATGTCCTGCCGGACGTGAAAATGGAGCACGCCGTCGCCAATATCGTCGACGGCGCATTCTACAATTCCGGCCAATGCTGCTGCGGTATCGAGCGCGTCTACGTGCACGAAAAGGTCTATGACGAATTCGTCGAGGGCTTCATCGACCTGACGAAGCAATACGTCGTCGGCAATCCGCTCGATCCCGCGACGACGATGGGGCCGATGGCGCAGAGCCGCTTCGCCGATCTCGTACGCGAGCAGAAGGCGGAGGCGCTGCGCAAGGGCGCGACTGCCCATATCGGCATGAAGGTGGAAGGCGACTGCGCCGGTTCGCCCTATCTGGCGCCGGAGGTCCTGACCGGCGTCAACCATCAGATGAGTGTCATGCGCGAGGAGAATTTCGGTCCGATAGTCGGCATCATGAAGGTGCGCGACGACGAGGAGGCGGTCCAGCTAATGAACGACAGCCCCTATGGCCTGACCGCATCGATCTGGACGACGGATACGGACCGGGCGGCCGCCATCGGCGACCGCATTGAGACGGGCACCGTCTTCATGAACCGCTGCGACTATATCGACCCGGCCCTGGTGTGGACCGGCGTCAAGGATACAGGCAAGGGCGGCTCCATGTCGGCCATAGGCTACGAGAATTTGACGCGGCCGAAGAGTTTTCATCTGCGCGAAGCGATCTGAACTCACGAAAGAGCATTCGATGACCACCTTCTTCTCCAAATGGAATTATCCCACGACCGTTCGCTTCGGGCCGGGACGCATCAAGGAGCTGGCAGAAGTGCTGGTTGGAGTGGGTATCAAGCGGCCGCTTTTCGTCACCGATCCGGGCCTGGCAAAATTGCCCGTCGTGGCCAAAACGTTGGGTTTGCTCGATGCGGCCAAGGTTCCTTACGGCGTCTTTTCCGACGTCAAGCCGAACCCGGTCGAATCAAACCTCGTCGCCGGTATCGCCGCGTTCAAGAAGGGCAGGCACGACGGCGTCATCGCCTTCGGCGGCGGGTCGGCGCTCGACCTCGGCAAGCTCATCGCGTTCCAGGCCGGGCAGAAGCGTCCGGTCTGGGATTTCGAGGACGTTGGTGACTGGTGGACGCGCGCCGATGCCGATGCGATCGCCCCGATCGTCGCCGTGCCGACGACCGCCGGCACCGGATCGGAGGTCGGCCGCGCCGCCGTCATCACCAACGAGGCGACACACACGAAGAAGGTGATCTTCCATCCGAGAATGCTGCCGGCGATCGTCATCGCCGACCCGGAACTGACGGTCGGAATGCCGCCCTTCATAACCGCCGGGACCGGCATGGACGCACTGGCGCATTGCCTCGAAGCCTATTGCGCGCCGGGCTACCACCCCATGGCCGACGGCGTGGCGGTGGAAGGCATCCGGCTCGTCCTGGAGAACCTGCCGACAGCCTACGGCAACGGCAAGGATATAGCGGCGCGCGCGAACATGATGGCGGCCGCCGCCATGGGCGCCACCGCCTTCCAGAAGGGGCTCGGCGCCATTCACTCGCTGTCGCATCCGATCGGCGCGCTCTACGACACCCATCACGGCATGACCAATGCAGTCTTCATGCCCTATGTCCTCGCCTTCAACCGCGACGCGATCGAGGAGCGCATCACACGCCTCGCCGCCTATTGCGGCGTCAGGGGCGGCTATGACGGTTTCTTTAAGGCGATCATGAAGTTGCGGAAGGACGTTGGCGCCCCACATGCGCTTCCCGGGCTGATCAAGGACCTCGGTATGGACAGGAAGCGCAAGGTGCTTATCGCCGAGATGGCTGTCGTCGATCCGACTGCCGGAGGCAATCCGGTCAAATTGACGAAGAAGGCGGCGCTCGGCCTCTTGGAGGCGGCGCTTGCCGGCGAAATCTGAATTTCAACGTAGGAGGGAGCAAGACAAGGGAATGATCGAGAGAATAAATATTAGCCGAGAAACGACTTCCGGCCCAATTGCCGTGACTAGACAAACGTAGTTAACTTTCAGGCGCGTCAGCGCCTTTGCATCGCATGTGCATTCATCTGCCTGTCATGGGACGGCAGTACCGCGTGACAAGCGCCGAGAGGCGTGGGGTTTAACGGAGAGACCAATGTTCAAACATACAGGACGGATACTCGCCCTGACGGCAGCGACGCTGCTCGCAGGCACAGCCTTTTCGTCTGCCGATTCCATGGACGACCTGGTCGCGGCGGCCAAGAAGGAAGGCCAACTCACGACCATCGCCCTGCCGCATGACTGGTGCGGCTATGGCGAGGTCATCGCCGCCTTCAAGAAGAAATACCCGGACATAACGATCAACGAGCTCAATCCCGATGCAGGGTCGGGCGACGAGGTCGAGGCGATCCGGGCCAACAAGGACAACAAGGGACCGCAGGCGCCGGACGTGATCGATGTCGGTTTGTCGTTCGGGCCGTCGGCCAAGGCCGAAAAGCTGATTCAGCCCTACAAGGTCTCCACCTGGGATTCCATCCCGGACAGCGCCAAGGATGCCGACGGTTACTGGACGGGAGACTACTACGGCGTGCTTTCGATGATGGTGAACAAGGACATCATCAAAGAATCGCCGAAAGATTGGGGCGATCTGCTGAAGAGCGACTACGCCAACGCCGTCGCCATGGCGGGCGATCCGCGCACGTCCAACCAGGCCATCCAGGCGGTCTATGCGGCCGGTCTTTCCAAGGGTGCTGCAGCAGGGAAAGACGCCGGTACGGCTGGCCTCGATTTCTTCAAGGAACTCAACGCCAAGGGCAATTTTGTTCCGGTGATCGGCAAGCCGGCGACGCTGGCGCAGGGCCAGACCCCGATTCTCATCAACTGGGACTACAATGCGCTCGCCGGTCGCGACACGTTGAAAGGCAATCCGCCCGTCGACGTGGTGGTGCCGGCGTCCGGCGTCGTTGCCGGCGTCTACGTGCAGGCGATCAGCGCGTACGCACCGCATCCGAACGCCGCGAAGCTCTGGCTGGACTATCTCTATTCGGACGAGGGTCAGCTTGGATGGCTGAAGGGCTACTGCCACCCGATCCGGTTCAACGATCTTTCCAAGAAGGGCTCGATCCCCAAGGAATTGCTCGACAACATGCCGCCGGCCTCCGCCTACGAGAAAGCCGTCTTCCCGACGCTCGAAGAGCAGGGGGCCGCAAAGGAGGTCATCACCAAGAACTGGGATTCGGTGGTCGGCGCCAACGTGAAGTAACGTCGGCGACGGGCGGCCGCCCGGCCGCCCCTCCGTCGTCGCGGAGGGAGGTGAATGGGTGATATCGCCATGCAGGCACCGGGCGCGCGGGCTCCGGGACCGATCGACGGCGAACGGCCTCCGGTCGCAGCGCGGTCGGCGCGGCGCCTGCCCACGCAGTGGCTCGGCGTTGCGCCGTTCATCGCCTTCGCGCTGCTGTTCCTGATCCTGCCGACTCTATATCTCATCGTGGGCGCCTTCCAGGACAAGCAAGGCCATTTCACCCTGGGAAATATCCGCGACCTCTTCGAGCCTTCGATCCTCGCCGCCTACTGGATTTCCATCAAGGTCAGCTTCACCTCCGCGGTCATCGGCGCCTTCGCCGGCCTGGTCATCGCCATCGCCGTGATAAGAGGCGGACTGCCCGGCTGGCTCCGCTCGGCGACGGTCACATTCTCCGGCGTGGCATCGAATTTCGCCGGCGTCCCCCTGGCGTTCGCCTTTCTCGCGACGCTCGGGCGCCTCGGTCTGGTGACCGTTCTCTTGCGCGACATCGGGGTTAACATCTATGGGCTCGGCTTCAATATCCTTTCTTTCTCTGGCCTGACGCTCACCTATCTCTTCTTCCAGATTCCGTTGATGATCGTCATCATCACGCCGGCAATCGACGGACTCAAGAAGGAGTGGGGAGAAGCCGCGGCGACGCTTGGCGCCACGACCACGCAGTACTGGCGCATGGTGGTCATTCCCGTTCTCTGGCCGAGTTTCCTTGGCACGGTGATCCTGCTCTTCGCCAACGCCTTCGGCGCCATCGCGACGGCCTATGCGCTCACCGGTTCCTCGCTCAACATCGTGCCGATCCTGCTCTACGCGCAGATACGCGGCGATGTGCTGCACAACGCCAATCTCGGCTACGCGCTCGCCTTCGGCATGATCGTCATCACCGGCGTCGCCAACGCTTTCTACATCTGGTTCCGCACGCGCAGCGAGAGGTGGCTGAAATGAAGCCGCGGTCCTCCATTTGGGCATGGGTCGCGTTCGCGGTCGGGCTGGTCTATTTCTTCCTGCCGCTGATCGCCACATTCGAGTTCTCGCTGCGCATGCGCCGCGGCGTCTATTCGTTCGACGCCTATAGGGTGGTCTTCGGCGATCCGAACTTCCAGGCAACCTTCACCTATTCGGTCGTCATCGCCATCTTCACCATTATCCTGGGCGTGCTCATCGTGGTGCCGACGGCTTACTGGATCCGGCTGAAGCTGCCGCAGATCAGGCCCATCATAGAGTTCGTCACGCTGCTGCCGCTGGTCATTCCGCCGATCGTGGTGGTATTCGGTTATATCCGCATGTACGGCTCGGACTCGATCCTGCCTTTTCTCGGCTCGGCGCGCGGGACGGACGTTCTCCTCGTGATCGGCTACACCACGCTGGCGCTTCCCTACATGTACCGGGCCGTCGATACCGGCCTGAGGGCAATCGACGTGCGGACCCTGACGGAAGCGGCGCAGATACTCGGCGCCGGCTGGATCGCCATCATCTGGCGCATCATCCTGCCCAACGCGCTCATCGCGGTCCTGTCGGGCGCCTTCCTGACCTTCGCCATCGTCATTGGCGAGTTCGTCCTGGCGAGCCTGCTCAACAGGCCCGCCTTCGGGCCTTACCTGCAGCTTGTCGGCGCCAACAGGGCCTACGAACCGTCGGCGCTGGCCGTCATCTCCTTCCTCATCACCTGGGGATGCATGTCCGTCATCCAGATCCTGGCGCGGTTCGCCCCGCAGTCGGGCAACCGCCAGCATTGAGCGTCAGAGCGAGCCATGGCTGATCCATTCCTGTCCCTGCAGCACATAAAGAAAGACTTCGGGCCGGCGACGGTCGTTGAGGATTTCAATCTCGACGTGGCGGCGGGGGAGTTCGTTTCCTTCCTCGGCCCGTCGGGCTGTGGCAAGACCACGGTATTGAGAATGGTCGCCGGCTTCGAGGAACCTTCCCGCGGAACCATCCTCATCGGCGGCAAGGACGTCACGCACCTGAAGCCCAACCAGCGCAAGATCGGCATGGTGTTCCAGGCCTACGCGCTGTTCCCGAATCTCACCGTGGCGCAGAATGTCGGCTTCGGGCTCAAGATCGCGGGAATGAACAGGGCGGATACAGACAAGCGCGTCAGGGAGATGCTGGCGATCATCAAGCTTCCCGAACTCGGCGACCGCTATCCGTATCAGCTCTCCGGCGGCCAGCAGCAGCGTGTCGCGCTGGCACGGGCGCTGGCGCCCAGCCCGAAGCTCCTGCTTCTCGACGAGCCGCTGTCGGCGCTCGACGCCAAGGTGCGCGTGTCGCTGCGCGAGGAGATTCGCGCCATCCAGAAACGGCTCGGCATCACCACGATCTTCGTCACGCACGACCAGGAGGAGGCGCTTTCCATCTCCGACCGGATCGCGGTGATGTATGGCGGCAGGGCCGAGCAGGTGGGCACGCCATTCGACATCTACAATCATCCCGCGACACGTTTCGTGGCGAATTTCGTCGGCACGCTCAACGTGCTGGAAGGCACCGTGACGGACGCCGCCGCAGGCGTCGTGGAGGTGCAGGACGAGAAAGTCGTACTCAAGGGCAGGCTGAATGGCGCGAGGGCCGGCGACCGGCTATCGCTGGCGCTCCGCCCGGAGGCCATCGCGCTCGGCCGCAGGCCGGGCTACGACAGCGGCCTGAAGGGCAGGATCGCGGACGTGCATTTCCTTGGATCGGTCATTCGCGTGCATGTCGAGCTTGGCGGCAGCGTCGTCTCGCTGGATACGTTCAACAATCCTTCCAGCCCGCCGCCCGCAGTCGGCGACGCCGCGGAGATCAGCTTTGCCTCCGCCGACGTGAACGTGCTGCACTGAGCCGCGGACGCTCCGCGACAATCCGGACCTATACAGGCAGCCGCGTGGAAAGCTTCACCTCCTTCAGAACGAGGTTCGTCCGGACATGCGCGATGCCGGGCAGGCGGAAGAGGAACGTGTCGAGGAAGGCGTTGTAGGCGTCCTTGTCGCGGCAGACCACGCGCAAATGATAATCCGCCTCGCCGGCGGTGGCGAGGCATTCGAGCACCTCCGGCCGCTCGACGATGCGCGCGATGAAGGTCTCGACATGCGAGGCGTCGTGGCGCGTCAGCGTAACATGGACGATGGCGCTGAACGTCAGCCCCGCCTTTTCCGCATCGAGCACAACGGGATAGGCGGCTATCACCCCATCTTCCTCCAGCGCCCGTACACGCCGCCAGCAGGCGGATGCCGACATGCCGGCGCGCTCGGCAAGTTCCTGGTTGGAGATGCGGCTGTCGGCCTGGAGGATGGCGAGCAGGCGGCGATCGGAATCGGCAAAGGGAGTCATTCATCCATTCCATTTTTGGGAACATCTTTCGATTTGCATATCATATGTGGTAAATTTATCCACTTATCGTTGTTTACCTGACCATTGTGGTACCCATTTCCAGGACGAACCGATATAATCCAGTCTCCAAACCAACGGGAGGCGATCATGCTTGTGGAAAGGGAGCGCCTCGACCGCTCCTATCGGCTCGATGACCGCTACCTGAAAGAGAGCGGCCGCGTCTTCATGACCGGCACGCAGGCGTTGGTGCGCGTCGTCCTCGACCAGGCCCGGCGCGACCGCGTGGCGGGGTTGAACACGGCCGGCTTCGTTTCCGGTTATCGCGGCTCGCCGCTCGGCGGCGGCGACCTCGAACTGTGGCGCGCGCAAAAGCTGATCGAGGAAAACCGCATCGAGTTCCTGCCGGCGGTGAACGAAGATCTCGCCGCCACGGCGGTGCTCGGCTCGCAGCAGGTCGAAACCAATCCGGAGAGGGAGGTCGAGGGTGTTTTCGCGCTCTGGTACGGCAAGGGGCCGGGCGTGGACCGCGCCGGCGATGCGCTGAAGCACGGCAATGCCTACGGTTCTTCGCCGCATGGCGGCGTGCTGGTGGTCGCCGGCGACGATCATGGCTGCGTGTCGTCCTCCATGCCGCACCAGTCGGATGTCGCCTTCATGGCCTGGTTCATGCCGACGCTGAACCCGGCATCGGTCGCGGAATATCTCTCCTTTGGCGAATATGGCTATGCGCTGTCGCGCTTCTCCGGCATGTGGGTCGGCTTCAAGGCGATCTCGGAAACGGTGGAATCCGCCGCCTCGGTCGAGCTTGCCGCGCCGCGTCCGTTCAACACGCCCGACTTCGAGCCTCCGCCCGGAGGGCTGCACTATCGCTGGCCCGACCTGCCGGGTCCGCAGATCGAGGAGCGGATGGAGGCCAAGAAGAATGCCGTCTATGCCTTCGCCGAGGCAAACCCTATCGATCGGCATATCTATCGGATCGGCAGGCATGCGAGCTACGGTATCGTCACCACCGGCAAGGCGCATGGCGATTTGATGGAGGCGCTCAGGCTGCTCGGGCTCGGCGAGGCCGAATGCCGGCGGATCGGCATCGACATCTATAAGGTCGGCATGGTGTGGCCGCTGGCGCGGCGCGACGCGCTCGACTTCGTCCGCGACAAGCGCGAGGTGCTGGTGGTCGAAGAGAAGCGCGGCATCATCGAAAGCCAGTTCAAGGAATATTTCTACGACTATCCCGGCCAAAAGCCGTAAAGTATGATCGGCAAGAACGACGAGGCGGGCCGGCCGCTCATCCCGTGGACGGGCGAATTGTCGCCGCGCCTGCTGGCGCCCATCGTGGCGCGTCGACTGGACGCCATCTTTCCGGGGCTGGACTTGACGGTCCGCGCGGCGGCGCTCGCGCAATCGGCCGCGCACATCATCCAGGTCGCGGGGGCGACGCGCACGCCCTATTTCTGTTCCG
Organism: Rhizobiaceae bacterium; assembly: GCA_051959695.1. Classification (GTDB taxonomy): domain Bacteria; phylum Pseudomonadota; class Alphaproteobacteria; order Rhizobiales; family Rhizobiaceae; genus Mesorhizobium_L. The sequence continues at coordinate 504 of JBQCFA010000538.1, read as the reverse complement.
GGTGCCCGCACAACACCTCGACAAAGGTGCCGGAGGGGTCGAAGGCGCTGGCAGGCATCGGCTGCCATTTCATGGCGAGCTGGATGGACCGCGAGACGAGTTCGCTGATCCAGATGGGCGGCGAAGGCGTGAACTGGGCGGCGTCGTCGCGGTTCACCGGCAAGGGCCACATCTTCCAGAATCTGGGGGAGGGGACCTGGTACCATTCCGGTTCGATGGCGATCCGGCAGGCAATCGCGGCGAGAGCCAACATCACCTACAAGATCCTCTATAACGACGCCGTGGCCATGACCGGCGGACAGCCCGTAGACGGGCCGGTCAGCGTCGAGGCGATCGCGCATACGGCGCGTGCGGAGGGCGTCGATCGCATCGCGGTTGTTTCGGACCAGCCGGAAAAATTCGACATGGCGCGGCTTCCTGCCGGGACGACGCTCGATCACCGCCGCAGTCTCGACCCGATCCAGCGTGGACTGCGCGAGGTGCCGGGCGTGTCGGTGCTGATCT
>JBQCFA010000537.1:0-8709 GCA_051959695.1 Rhizobiaceae bacterium | reverse complement strand
CACGGCGGCGCCGAGGCCGCGCTGGCGCTTGCCCGATCCCCGATCGATCTGTTGAGCTTCACCGGCGGCCCCCAGGCCGGTCTGGCGCTGAAGAACGCGAGCGGCATCGTCCGCTGTCTCATGGAACTCGGCGGCAACGATCCGCTTTTCGTCCTGCCCGACGCCGATCTCGACAAGGCCGCCGCGACCGTCATCGGCCATCGCTTCGAGATCGCGGGACAGAGTTGCGCGGCGGTGAAGCGGCTTTTCCTCCACGCCGACATTGCCGAGGCCTTCGTCGAACGCCTGGTGCCCATGGTGAAGGCGGTGGAGACAGGCGATCCCTTGTCGGACGAGACAGTCATGGGTCCGTTAATCGACGCGCCGGCGGCCGATATCGTCATGGAACGTGTCGCGGCGGCGCTGCATGACGGGGCCCGGCTGCTTGTCGGAGGAAGCAGGCAGGGCAATCTCATCGCGCCCACGGTGATCGCCGACGTCTCTCCCGCCACCCCATTGATCGCAGAGGAGACGTTCGGTCCGGTCGTCTCGATCCGCACCTTTCAGGACCCGGCGGCGGCCATCGCCGAAGTGAATTCTGGACGCTACGGCCTGCAGGCCGGCGTCTTCACCAACGACCATTCGCTGGTGCGCCGCTTCTCGCGGGACCTCGCCGTCGGCGGCGTCATGATCAACGAAGGTCCCGACTTCCGCGCCGAGCATGTGCCCTTCGGCGGCATCAAATCGAGCGGTCTTGGGCGTGAGGGCGTGCGGATCGCCGTCCGGGAAATGTCCGAAACCAAAGTCGTCATCGATTGAAACGCGGAATGAAACGAATGCGCATCGGTATCGTCGGAGCAACCGGAAGGGTCGGGACCCGCCTGGTGGAATCCATTCTGGACAGTCCGGGGCTGGAGCTTGCGGCCGCCCTTGTCTCGCCGGGTTCCCGACATGCGGGACGTCCGGTCGCTGGCGGTACGTTGGTCTATCGGGAGGCCGACGCCGCGATAAAGAGCCACTGCGATGTCATCATCGACTTCTCGACCCCAGCGGCCTCGCTCGCCTTCCAGGAACTCTGCAAGGCGTTGCCGCTGCCGACCGTCATCGGAACGACCGGCTTTTCAGCCCGGGACGATGCCCGGCTGACGCGTTTCGCAAGCCACCGCAAGATCCTTGTCAGCGCCAATTTCGCCACCGGCTTCGAAGCGTTCGCCAATGCCGCCGCGCGGTTTGCTCGCGGCATGCCTGGCGCCATCCCCGTCCTCGCCGAGACCTACCACACGCGAAAGAAGGCTCTGCCGTCCGGAACGTCGCGGCGGCTTGCCGCCGACATCCGGCAGAGCCGGCGGATAGCCGCCGGATTCGACGTCGGGGACGTGCCGATCACCGTGCGCCGGGAAGGCGATGTCGCCGGCGTGCATGAGGTGCGCTTCGACCTGGGGTCCGCCGAGGCTGCTTTCGTCTATCGGGTCCACACTTTGGCCGCCTATGCCGAGGGCGCGCTCGCCGCGGCTCGATGGCTGGTCGACAAGGCGCCAGGCCCGGGACGCTATTCGCTTGCCGACAGCCTGGCCTTTCCGGGATGACGGTTCGGGACTTGGTGAAAGAGGAGAAGGACATGGCGCGGTCAATTTCGGGTTTCGACGGCGTGTTCACCGCGCTGGTGACCCCGTTTCGCGACGGCAGGATCGACGGCGAGGCATTCGAGGCGCTGGTGGAGCGGCAGGTGGCCGCAGGGATCGCCGGGCTGGTTCCGGTGGGGACCACGGGAGAAGCGGCAACGCTGAGTGAAGCGGAAGCCGACGATCTCGTCCGCCGCACAATCGCCGTTGCCGGCGGACGCGCCCTGGTGATGGCGGGCGCCGGGTCGAACGATACGGCCAAGGCGGTTGAGAAGGTTCGTCGCGCCTCGGCCGCCGGGGCGGACGCGGTCCTGGTGGTCACGCCATATTACAACCGTCCCAGCCAGGCCGGCCTGCTGCGCCACTATGGCATGGTCGCAGAAGCAACGGAGCTTCCGGTCATGCTCTATAGCGTTCCCGGCCGTTGCGGTGTCGAGATCGCACCCGAGACCTGCGCGGAACTTGCGAGCCGGTACCCGAACATCATCGGCCTCAAGGAGGCCGGAGGTTCGCTGGAGCGGGTCACGAGAATCCGGCGGCTTTGCGGGCCGAACTTTGTCATTCATTCGGGCGACGACGCGCTGACCCTGCCGTTTCTCTCGGTGGGCGCCGCGGGCGTCACCAGCGTCGCGTCGAATTTCGTGCCGGAAGAGATGGTGGCGATGGTGCGAGCCTGGCGGCGCGGCGACCATGCCTGCGCCCTTGCCCTGCATGAAGGGCTCTCCGAACTCGTTGCCGGGCTGTTCATGGACTCGAGCCCGGCGCCGGTCAAGGCCGCCCTGGCGTTGGAAGGTTTATTGGCGGCAGAGATGCGCGCCCCGCTGGCGCCGATGCAAACGGACAATCTCGAGCGTCTCGCCGCGATCGTCCAGCGCTTCCGCCGCGCCGCGCCCGCCTTCCAAGAAATGCGGTAAGGGACCGCCCAAGCTTCCTATTGCCGCTCCATACGCCGGAGCCGATGATGCTTCAAACGACGGTAGCAACCGTCCAACCATAAGAACGGGGAACCATGATGGCCGAAGATCCTGCGTCACCTGCCGGCGGCGCAACCGACCTGTCCGATGCGTTCCGGGAGGACCGGCTGGATGTATAAGTGGGACTTCAACGTATTGTGGCAGTACTGGGACCTGTTCCTCGACGGTCTCGCCCTGACAGTGATCTACACGGTCGGCTCGATCGCCTTCGGCATCGTCATCGGCCTGCTCACCTGCGCGGCGCGGCTTTCAGGCTGGAAAAGCCTCAACCTGATCGCGCGCTTTTACCAGGAAATCTTCCGCTGCACGCCGCTGCTCGTTCAGCTTCTGTGGTTCTACTACGCCTTTCCGCTCATCATCGGCTACTCCATGGACAACCGGGTAGCGGCCATGCTGACGCTCTCGCTCTATGTGGGATCCTTCTACGCGGAGGTCTTCAGGGGCGGAATCCTTTCCATCGAAAAGGGACAGCGCGAGGCGGCCGCCGCCATCGGCATGAGCGGCTTCCAGTCGATGCGCCGCATCATCATGCCCCAGGCGATCAAGCGCATGCTTCCCTCCTTCATCAACCAGTCGGTGATCCAGTTCAAGAACACCTCGCTGGTTTCCGTCATTTCCGTCGCCGACCTGGCCTACATGGCGGCCGTCGTGAACGGCCAGACCTACCGTCCGCTCGAATCCTACACCGTCATGGCCGTCCTCTATATTCTCGTCCTGTTTCCCATCACGCAGGTCGCCGACTGGATCGAACTGCGCATGAGAACGAGCGATTGATGGAGGTGGCGATGAACCAGCAAGCGATGAGCGATCGCGGTGCCGTCACCGGGGGCGAACGGATCCTCGAAGCCCATTCGATCCGCAAGCATTTCGGCGCACTCGAAGTGCTGAAGGGTGTCGACCTGGCGCTCAACAGGGGCGAGATCGTCGCATTGATCGGACCGTCGGGTTCCGGCAAGTCGACCTTCATACGCTGTCTCAACATGATGGAATTGCCGACCGCCGGTTCGGTGCATTTCCGCGGTCGCGCAATCCGGCCGAAATTCCGCGACGCCGGAGACACGATCGGCGTCGGCACCTTGCGCCGCCACGTCGGCATGGTTTTCCAGCACTTCAATCTCTTTCCCCACATGACGGTGCTGCAGAACGTCATTGAAGGACCCGTCACGGTCCTGAAATCGCGCAAGGCGGACGCCAAGGCGCTGGCGCTCGACCTGCTGGCGCAGGTCGGGCTCGCCGACAAGCACGCGGCCTATCCGAACCATCTTTCCGGTGGGCAGAAGCAGAGGGTGGCGATCGCGCGCGCTCTCGCGATGCAGCCGGACGTACTGCTGCTTGACGAGGTCACCAGCGCGCTCGACCCGGAACTGGTCGGCGAGGTGCTGAGCGTCATCCAGCGCCTGGCGGAAAACGGGATGACCATGGCGATCGTCACCCATGAGATGGCGTTCGCCGCCGATGTCGCCCATCGCGTGATCTTTCTCGACCAGGGCCATATCGCCGTCGAGGGATCGGCAGAGGAGACGATCCGAAACCCCCGGAACGAGCGGCTAAAGGCATTCGTGTCGCGCTTCAACCGCTAGTAAAGAGGGAGCCATGAAAGTCCTTGTCGTCGGCGCCGGGAACGTCGGCCTGCGCCTTGGGGAATTGCTTCAGGGGAGCGGTGATTTCGACGTCATGATGGCCGACTGCGTCGAGGAAGCGCTGTCGCCCGCCGCAGCTCTTGGACTTGAAGGTGTCGTCCTCGACGCCGCGCGAAGCGAAGAGCTGACGCGGATCGCGGCGGCCCACGACGTCGTGGTCGCCGCGGTGCCCGACTGGCTCGTACACAGGGTGGCCGGTGCGGCCTTGGACGCTGGCGTCCACTATATCGATTTCTCAAGTCCTTCCGAAAAGCTGGAAGCGCTGCGGGACAAGGTCTCCGCGGGCAGGGCCTTCATGCCCGCCTGCGGCGTCTCACCCGGCCTCGTCGATCTGTTCGCCGCGGATCTCGTATCGGCTTTCGACGAGGACATAGACCTGGTCGTTCGCGTCGGGGCGCTACCACAGGAGCGGACCAATCGCCTGGGCTATGGCCTGATCTGGAATCTGGATGGGCTTTTCGCGGAATACACCAAGCCGTGTCTGGCTATCAGGGACGGTAGACCTGTAAGCCTGCCGCCACTTTCCGACAAGGAGGACCTCATCCTCGACGGCGTCGCCTACGAGGCGTTTTCGACGGCAGACGGGTTCGGCGGCGCGGGCGATCTCGCCGGCAGCTTCCAGGGGCGGGTTCGCAATCTCACCTTCCGTACCATCCGTTATCCCGGCCATCTCGACTATATGAAGCTGCTACTGGACGATCTTGGACTTCGGGAACGGAAAGACCTCTGGATGACCCTTCTTCAGAACGGCTTGCCGGCAATCGACCGCGACATGTTGTTGATCCACATAAGCGCGCAGGGGATGCGCGACGGCAGGTACCTGGAAAGGTCGGAGCTGTACCGGATCCGGGACGGGCAACGCGGAGACGGTGCCGATAGGGGCGGCGCCTTGTCGCTTGGATCGGCCGCCCATGCCGCGGCCTGCATCGATACGTTGCGCGCCGGAGCGATCCCCCCGGCAAATGGCCCGATCGGCAATCCCGACGGGTCGCCCGTCTCGCAAAACCGGTTCCTTCGCGGCGTCCTCAGCCGAGTCGCGCTCGACTGACTGAGGTGCACAGGGCGTCGCCAAACCAGCCCGCATCGACCGGGAGCCTGGTCGTGTATCGTTCATGGGATATGTTCGGCGGCTTCGTATGCATTGCCCGTTCCGGCGTCCACCTGGGTTTACTTTTTCTTTCCCGCCGGCTCCCGAACAGGTTTTTCAGGAGCCTCTCCAGGCATGCAACTGATGGTGCCGATGATGTTGGGGCCATATTGCACATAGCCCGATCCCGTCGGCGACGAGTGTTGCGCGGTGATCGGCAGGTAGAGATAGCAGACCGTTCCGTTGGCAGGGTCGCGCCACCGCTGGATGATCGTATCCTGCAGGGGGCCGGCGAACTGCCCTTCAAGCTGCATGCGCGGCAGTTTGGACCAGGGAACCGCCGGCGCCTGCCCTGCAAGTCCGATCGCCGGCGTCGAGAGCAGCGCCGTGAGAGCCAGGACGCCGCGGCGCATGCCCGCGCCGTATCCGGAACAGCAATGGGGTTTAGGTTCAAATAGGCGGCTCACGGGCTTCTCCGGTGGATACATTCAGTTCAGGGTCCACGAGGCTCCGGCGGACATGCCGTAGTCGCTTGTCCCCGGTGTGGCTTCGAACGAGGCGTTGACCCGAACGCGGTCGCTCACCGCATATCCGAAGCCGACGGCGAGCCCAGACTGGCCCTTGAAGTTGCCGAACGCCGCTGAAAGCGACGCCTTCCCGGGCCGTTGGTCGTATTGCAGCGAGGATGCCGCCAATGCCAGCGCGATACCGGCGCGCGCCTCGCGCCGATTGTAGCCGACCTGTTTCTGGATGCCGGACACCTGCTGCTGGATGCCGGAGGCGACGCTGTCGAGTTGGCCCACATTCACGGCGTCCGTGGGATCGATTCCGGCCGCCACTTGGGTGATGCGCCGTTGGCTGGATGCCGAGCCGACGGAAACGGTATTCGCTTCGTCGGCGACGGACCCTTCGCCAAGCGCCACCGAGTTCGACGCCGTCGCGCTGGCGTTGTGGCCGATCGCGACGGAAGCGGTTCCGGTGGCGCTGGCGTTGGAACCAAGAGCGGTGCTGTTGTCGGCGGTGGCCACGGAATAGTCGCCATAGGCGGCGCCACCGCCTCCCGCCTGCGCGCCTGCGCCGATAGCCACGGAGTCGGTGGCCGAGGCACCCATGCCGATGGCAATGGCGTTGACACCGGTTGAGGAAGCGTCAAGGCCGATGGCTACCGCGCCGTCGGCGCTCGCCACCGCATTGCCGCCGACGGCGATCGCCTCGCTGCCCGAGGCGCTGGCGGGGGCGGCCGTGCTGTTGATCTTGACGTAGGTCGAGTTCCCCGACTGGATGCCGATGACGGTGCTGGTGAGATTGGCGATGTTCGTCGTGTTGGTGGTGACCTGGCCGTCGAGCGCGCCGAGCGCGTCCCCTACATTGTCGTAGTCCGCGCCCTGTATGGTGTAGCTCGGCGCCGTCAACTGGCCGTTCGCATCTACCCCCGCGCCGCCGCCGAAGGCCATCGCGATACGCTGGTTGACGCCAAGCAACTGGCTTCCGTTGACGGCGTCGGTGCTGGTCGCGGACAAGGCGCCAGCGCCGACGCCCGTCAGAACGCGAGCGCCGTCGGCGCCGGTGAAGTCGACTTCGGTGCCGTCGGTGGCCGCGCCCACGGTGATCGGCTGGCCGGGTCCTGCCTGTAGCACAAGCCCGATGCCGCCATCCGCTATCTGCTGCTGCAGGGTGTAGAACTGGCTGCCGTTGACCGCGTCCGTACTCGAGCTGGAGATCGTGCCGGCGGCGACGTTGACGATGCGGCGCTCGCTGCCGACGGCTCCGACCGAGACCGTGTCGGCCGCGTCCGCGACCGAGCCCGCCCCGAGCGCCACCGAATTGTCCGCACTGGCCCGCGCTCCCTGGCCGAAGGCGGATGCGTTCGCGGCATTTGCGGTGGCGCCCTGGCCGATCGCCGTTGCGTTTATCTGGCCCGCGGCCGTCGCCCCGGCCTGTGCTCCGTCGCCGATGGCAAGGGCGTTGACATTGCCCAGGGCGTTGCCTTCGGTGCCCCCCGCCGCGGCGTTGCGGCCGATGGCGATGTTGGCGAGCCCGTCGCCGCCCGAGAAAGCCGAGAGGCCGAGCGCGAGATTGGCGCTGGTCGCGCCGCTGGCGTCGGCTAGGGACCCCAGGGCCAGAGTGTTGCTGCCGACGCCGGTGGCGGAGGCGTCCTAGCCATAAGCGGCATTGGCGGCGCCGTTGCCCATGGCCGACGCGCCATAGCCGCTGGCGATATTGGCGCTGCTGTCGCCGGAGGCATCGGCATAAGAGCCATAGGCGCTGTTATTGCTGGCGTTGCCATGGGCATCGGTATGCGGCCCGTAGGCGCTGTTATAGCTGTAGTCGCCGGTGGCATCGGAGCGCTCGCCGGTGGCGTCGTTGCTGCTCGACATGCCAAACGACGAGGAATTCAGGCCTGTCGCAATATTGGCGCTGTCATTGCCGCCCGAGACCGCCGACCAGCCAGTGGCGATATTGCCGCTGTTGGAGCCGGCTGAATCGGCGTCGCGGCCGAGAGCGACGTTGGCGCTGCCACTGCCGTCGGCATCGGCGTAGGTGCCGTTCGCGATGTTGTCGCTATCGTCGCCATGGGCGCTCGCCCAGTAGCCCGACGCGGAATTGGCGCTGCCGTCGCCGTATGCCGCCGACAGTACCCCGATCGCGATATTGTGGCTGATGTCCCCGATCGCGTTGTCCTGGTCGCCGATGGCGACGTTGGCGCTGCTGTCGCCGCTGGCAACGGAACTGGTGCCGATCGCGATGTTGTAGCTGGCGTCGCCGGACGCGTCGGAGTGGGCGCCGATCGCATTGTTGTAGCTGTAGGTTCCGGACGCGTTGGCGGTGCCTCCCACGGCGGTGTTCTGAGAATTGTCGCCATTGGCATCGGCGCTCACGCCGACGGCCGTGTTGTTGGAGCTGTCGCCCGTGGCGGTCGCGTTGGTGCCGCAGGCCGTATTGACCCCATGCCCGCCATCATTGGCGCCGTCCGCGCTCACATCGGATGCGTCGAAACATTCGACGGCACGCGCCGGGGCGGCCGTGCCGAGCAGCAGGGCGGGCGCGATCGCCAATCCGCCGGCACCAAGGAGCGCAGCCGCGAACGCATGGGAAGAGACCGTCGCGAGAATCCCGACTCCCGCTCGTCTGGCGATGTTCGACATTTCCCCGCTGCCCTTGCACCCCGGTTGCCATGCCGCGTGCGGCACGAAGTGGTGGAAGGTTGCGGGTTTCCGGCCCGTGCGAACAGCCGCTGTTTGACTCACAAGTCGTTAGCGTTCGCGCAAGGCTGGGGGATGGCGGCTCAGGCGGTCGCCAGGTTCCGCCCGGCGCTGCTGTCCGGCCAGCGGTAGCGTCGCGCGGCCGCGACCGCCGCCGCGACCGGCTGACTGTGTGGCCGTCCGGCGACCGTCGCCAGACTGATC
>JBQCFA010000536.1:0-15646 GCA_051959695.1 Rhizobiaceae bacterium | reverse complement strand
TGCGCCTCCTCCAGCGCCGTCGCCATGTCGTTGTTCACGCGGATGCTGGAGAGCTTGATCAGCATCGGCAGGTTGACGCCCGCGATCACCTCGACCCGGCCTGAATCCATGACCGAGATCGCGAGGTTCGAGGGCGTTCCGCCGAACATGTCGGTCAAGATGATGACACCCGATCCCGTATCGCAGCGCTTGACGGCGTCGACGATGTCCTGCCGGCGCTTTTCCCTGTCGTCGTCCGCGCCGCTGGAAACGGTGTCGAAATTCTGCTGCGCGCCGACGACATGCTCGACGGCATTACGGAACTCATCGGCCAAACGACCGTGCGTCACGAGCACGATACCGATCATGCAGTGCTGGCTCCCGGCATGCCCCATTCACGGGTGCTTATATAGGTCCCGTAACCCGTCAAGCGGTAGCACGGTCCAAACGGCAAGTGCGCAATCTTGTCAATGCGTCCCCCGTTTACAAGCCCCAATCGTGCATGGGGATAACCATTTTGACGCAGTTTCGCCGCAGCGACGACGACCGCGCCTTGCGGACAGTCAGGTTTCGGCTTTGCTTTTCGGCTCGCGGGCCGGCGGGGGAATATCATGGACCTGCCAGTTTTCTCGATATGGCCAGCAAAGGCCCGTCGGTTTCATGTTCCGGGAGGACGAGAAGCGGAATATCGCAGCCTTCGATCATCGCCGAACGCTGTTCCGGATAACGCGGCGCCGTTCCGCGTTCCGCGAGATCGACGACAAGGTCGACGACCATGGCCGGCTCGAACGGCATTCCCCGCGGACCGAGTCCCCGGAATTCCGCGAGACCCGCGATCGCCTCGGGCGCGCGGCATATGAGCCGTCCTCCGCGCGGCTCGAGCACCGCCTGATCGTCCGAGACCAGCCGGGCGAAGCAGCCGGTCGCGCGGTACGTCTCCACCAGGGAAAGCGCAAGCGTCGTCTTGCCCGCACCGGCGCGGCCGCGGATGAGGACGCCCCGATCGCCGAGGATGACAGCCGACCCGTGATGGTTCATGCGTGCATCACGCCGGCAGGGTCATGACGAAGCGGGCGCCGCGAACGTCGCCCGGCTTGGTGCCGACGAGGTTCTCGGCGTCGAGCGTGCCGCCATGCGCCTCCATGATCTGCCGGCTGATCGACAGGCCGAGGCCGGAATTCTGGCCGAAGGCCTCGTTGGCGGGGCGGTCGGTGTAGAAGCGCTCGAAAATCCGGTCGATGCGCTCGGCGCGGATGCCGGGGCCGTTGTCCTCGACCGTGACGATAACATGACGAGCCGAGCGCGCGAGGGTCACGACGACGCGGCCGCCCTCTTCCGGCACGAAGGAGCGGGCGTTCTCTATCAGGTTCGTGATCACCTGCCCGAGCCTCAGATCGTGGCCCTGGACGACGAAGTCCCTCTCACCATGCGCAGCCTTGTCGACGCTGAATTCCACCGTGACCGGCCGGCGGTTCTTGCGTATTTCGCGGGCTGCCTGGACGATATCGCCGATCAGCTTCTTCATATCGACGCGGCCGGAATATTCGCGGGCAAGTTCCGCATCGAGGCGCGAGGCGTCCGAAATATCGGTGATAAGGCGATCGAGGCGGCGGACATCGTGCTGGATCACGTCCAGCAACCGTTTACGTGATTCGTCCGTCTTGGCGATGGGCAGCGTCTCGACGGCGCTGCGCAGCGAGGTCAGCGGGTTCTTCAACTCGTGGCTGACATCGGCGGCGAAGCTCTCGATCGCCTCGATACGCGCGTAGAGCGCATTGGTCATGTCGCGAAGAGCTACCGACAAATTGCCGATCTCGTCCTGGCGGGAGGAGAAATCCGGGATCTCCTCGCGGCTCTTGACCCCGCGTCTCACGCGCACGGCGGCGGCGGAGAGCCGGCGTAGCGGATTGGCGATGGTGGAGGCGAGGAGCAGCGAGAGGATCGCGGTAACCAGCGCCGCCACGCCAAAGACGCGGAAGATGGCGCGGCGCTCCGAAGTGACGATCTTGTCGATGTCGCCGCCCTGGGTGGAGAGCATGAGCACGCCGAGGACCGCCCGGAAGCGCTGGATGGGCACGGCGACGGAGACGATAAGGTCGCCGTTCTCGCTCACCCTGACGACGGTCGCGGGACTGCCGGTCAGCGCCGTCATCACCTCGGGATAGGCGGAGCCGTTGCCGCCCGGCTGCTCGTGGTAGACGGGCAGGTCACGGCGACGGAAGAGACTGATGATGCTCTTTTCGACGCGCTCGAAGATATTGGGCTGCTCCTCCTCTATCGGAGGCAGGTCGTAGCGCAGGATCTGGCCCTTGGAGTAGAGCCGACGGGAATCAAGCAATAGGTTGGCGTCGCGATCGTAGATGCGGGCGCGCGTGCGCGTCGGCGAGATCAGCCGCTTGAGAAGCGGAGCGACGATTTCCGGGTTGATCGGGAAATCGAGATTGTCGAGCTGGTCGGAGCCGGGCTCTATGCTCTGGCCAGCTTGCAGCTCGAGAAGCTTTTCCGGATCGATGCGGATGGCGTCGGTCTCGACGGTGGCGGAGGACGCGATGGCGCCGGCGATGATCTCGCCCTGCGTCATCAGGCTCTCCTCGCGAGCGTCGATCAGCCCGTCCCGGAACTGATTGAGATAGAGGATGCCGACGACGAGAACGACGAGCGCCGCCATGTTGAGGAACAGGATGCGGCGCGTCAGGCTGGAGAAAAGATAGTGGCCCAGAACCCAGTTAAGCCGCTTGCGCAGCCGCACGAACGGCCCCGCCTTCCTGTTCTTCGGCGCGGCTTTCCGCGCAAGCGGAATATCCCCGGTTTCTGCGACCATGGGCGGATTTTAAAGCAACTGGCGCCAGATGGGAACGCGGCAGGTTCGCGGCATCGTCAGGGACCCCGGATTGCATGCGCTCGTGCACGGCATGGCGCGCCCGCCGCCTACGCCTCGCGGAAGCGGTAGCCGACGCCGTAGAGCGTCTCGATCATGTCGAAATCATTATCAACGACCTTGAACTTCTTGCGCAGCCGCTTGATGTGGCTGTCGATGGTACGGTCGTCGACATAGACCTGCTCGTCATAGGCCGAATCCATAAGCGCGTCGCGGCTCTTTACCACGCCGGGCCGCTGGGCGAGCGAATGCAGGATGAGGAACTCGGTCACCGTCAGCGTTACCGGACTGCCCTTCCAGGTGCAGGTGTGGCGCTCCTGGTCCATGACGAGCTGGCCGCGCTCGAGCGAGCGGCTCTGCATGTTGGGCGACTTGGCCGCGGCCTCGCGGGCGCTGGCGCGCCGCAGCACGGCGCGGACGCGCTCGACCAGGAGGCGCTGCGAGAAGGGCTTCCGGATGAAGTCGTCGGCGCCCATCTTGAGACCGAACAATTCATCGATCTCGTCGTCCTTGGAGGTCAGGAAGATGACGGGCAGGTCGCTCTTCTGGCGCAGGCGGCGCAGGAGTTCCATCCCGTCCATGCGCGGCATCTTGATGTCGAGGATGGCAAGATTCGGCGGCCGGGCCGACAGCCCCTCCAGCGCTGAAGCCCCATCGGTGTAGGTCTCCACCCTGTATCCCTCCGATTCCAGCGCGATGGATACGGATGTCAGGATATTGCGGTCGTCGTCGACCAGCGCGATCGTGGACATGTCGAGCGGCTCCCTCATCTGCGGATGTCCCTTCATTCGGCCGAAGCCAGCCTTTGAGGGACAAATTAGGTACAAAATGTGGCGCGTCGAGCGTGCATATGCCACGGCGGCTTTCATATGCGAACCCGTCAAGGGCGTGGCGGGACAATCCGACGCGCCAGTCAGGCCACCAACTGCTCCCAGAATATAAACGATTTAACTGGGCCCAAAGATTTTAAATCGATTAAATATTTGATATTGTTGGCCTTTTCTGTATCTGCCCTAGCTGCTATAGTGAGGCGGCCTCAATGCTCTCAGCGGGCGGGCCTTTTACCAACCCTTTTCCGGCGGTGAAGAAGTGAAAGAGTTCGGCGAAAGAAATCCGGCCCGTGGCATCGAGGAAATCGGCCTCGGCGCGGCCGGGACCGTCTACTACAATTTGACGGAAGCGGCGCTCTACGAGGAAGCGCTGCAGCGCAAGGAAGCCAGGCTGAGCGCACACGGAGCGCTGGTGGCGGCCACCGGCCAGCATACGGGCCGCTCCGCCAAGGACAAGCATGTCGTCCGCGACGCGGATACCGACGCGCATGTCTGGTGGGACAACAACCGGGCGATGTCGCCCGAACATTTCGAGACCTTGCTAGCCGATTTCAGGGCGCACGCCGCAGGCAAGGATCTGTTCGTGCAGGACCTTGTCGGAGGCGCCGACGAGACGCATCGCCTGCCGGTCCGCGTCGTCAACGAACTTGCCTGGCACGCGCTGTTCATCCGCAATCTGCTGATCCGCCCCGAACGCGGCGCGCTGGCCACGTTCGAACCGAGGATGACCATCATCGACCTGCCCTCCTTCCGCGCCGATCCCGAGCGCCACGGCTGCCGCTCGCAGACGGTGATCGCGGTGGACCTGACGCGCATGATCGTGCTGATCGGCGGCACGTCCTATGCGGGCGAGATGAAGAAATCGGTGTTCACCGCCCTCAACTACCTGCTTCCGGAAAAGTCGGTCATGCCGATGCACTGTTCCGTCAACGAAGGTGCGGACGGCGGCGCGGCGATCTTCTTCGGCCTCTCCGGCACCGGCAAGACGACGTTGTCTGCCGACCCCACCCGTACGCTGATCGGCGACGACGAGCATGGATGGGGGCCGGACGGCGTCTTCAATTTCGAAGGCGGCTGCTATGCGAAGACCATCCGGCTTTCGCCGGAAGCCGAACCCGAGATATTCGCAACGACCAGGCGGTTCGGAACGGTGCTGGAGAACGTCGTGCTTGGCGCGGACGGCGTGCCCGACCTCGACGACGGTTCCCTGACGGAGAACACGCGCTCCGCCTACCCGCTTCATTTCATCGCCAACGCCAGTTCCACCGGCAGGACATCGCATCCGAAGAACGTCATCATGCTGACCGCCGATGCCTTCGGTGTGCTGCCGCCGATCGCCAAGCTGACGCCGGCGCAGGCGATGTACCACTTTCTGTCCGGCTACACGGCAAAGGTGGCGGGCACCGAGAAGGGCGTGACGGAGCCGGAAGCCACCTTCTCCACCTGTTTCGGCGCGCCCTTCATGCCCCGGCATCCATCCGTGTACGGCAATCTGCTGCGCAGCCTGATCGCCGAGCACGACGTCGATTGCTGGCTGGTGAACACGGGCTGGACCGGCGGCGCCTACGGCACCGGCAAGCGCATGCCGATCAAGGCGACGCGCACGCTCCTGGCGGCCGTCCTCGACGGATCGCTGGCAGAAGCCGAGTTCCGCACGGATCCGAATTTCGGTTTCGCCGTGCCGGTCGCGGTGCCGGGCGTCGATCCGGCGATCCTCGATCCGCGATCCACATGGGCCGACAAGGCGGGCTACGACCGCCAGGCGAGACGGCTCGTCGACATGTTCATCGACAATTTCGTCAAGTTCGAGGACCACGTCGACGCGACCGTCGCCGACGCCGCCCCGCGCGTGCCCGAGGCGGCGGAATAAAACACCCCTGATCCGACAGGCGCATCCCTCCGATGGCTCCGGCGAGCCATCGGCAAAATAAACTTGCGCCGTCCGCCGGTTCACGCTTTCAATGCGCAAGCGCCGGAGGGGACGTCGGAAGCCGGCGGCGAATCCAGCAACAGAGGGAAACCATATGAAACACCTATCCATGCTGCTTGCCGCGGCGGCGATGACCGCGATGACCGCGTCGGCAGCGCTCGCCGACAAGTGGGACATGCCGATGGCCTACCCGGCCAGCAACTTCCATTCGCAGAACGGCGCCAAATTCGCCAAATGCGTGGCCGACGGCTCGGGCGGCAAGCTGGACATCGTTGTCCATGCCGGTGGCGAATTGTTCAGCGGCAACGACATCAAGCGCGCGGTGCAGACCGGCCAGGCGCCGATCGGTGAGCGGCTGATTTCGGCGCACGCCAACGAGAATCCGCTTTTCGGCATCGATTCGATCCCTTTCCTCGCCACTTCATTCGATGAATCCGAAAAGCTCTGGAAAGCGGCGAAGGACAAGATGGTGGCGCTGCTCGACAGCCAGAACCTTGTCTACATCTATGCCGTGCCGTGGCCGCCGCAGGGCCTCTACACCAAGAAGGACGTGAATTCCGTCGCCGACCTGAAGGGCGTCAAGTTTCGCGCCTACAACGCCGCCACCGCCCGTATCGCACAACTCGCCGGGATGGCGCCGGTGCAGATCGAAGCCGCCGACCTCAGCCAGGCGCTGGCGACCGGCGTGGTCGACAGCTTTATCTCCTCCGGCGCCACCGGCGTCGATTCGAAGGTCTGGGAAAGCCTCGACCATTTCTACGACGTGCGGGCATGGTTGCCGCGCAACGTCGTCTTCGCCAACAAGGACGCCTGGAAGGCGCTCGACGAGGCCACGCGGAAGGTGGTGGCGGACTGTGGCGACAAGGCCGCTGCCGACGGGCTGGCGGAATCGAAATCGCTTACCGACGGCTACCTGAAGACGCTCGCCGAGCACGGCATGAAGGTCGCGCCGCCCAGCGACAAGCTCAAGCAGGAGCTGAAAGGCTACGGCGAGACCATGACCCAGGAATGGCTGAAGCAAGCCGGACCGGACGGCAAGGCCATCATCGACGCCTACAAGGCCATGTGAGCCGGTCGATCGACAATATGGAAGGCGCGGGACTTCGCCGCGCCTCCGCGTTCCGGGCAGGACAGCTTGAACATGCGCCGGTTGCTTGACATGCTCTACGCGGCAGGCGCGGTGCTCGCCGCCTTCTGCCTGTGCGCGATGCTGGTGGTGACCTCCCTGCAGATGCTTGCGCGCTGGACCGGCTACCCTTTTCCCGGCTCATCGGAATATGCGGGCTACCTGATGGCGGCGGCTTCCTTCCTGGCCTTCGCGCAGGCGCTCAATCGCGGGGCGCATATCCGCGTCACGCTGGCCTTCAACGTTCTGGGCTCCCGCAAATACTGGGCCGAGCTATGGGCCCTGTTGGTCGCCACCGCCGCCTCCTGCTATCTCGCCTATTTTTCGGTGCGGCTGGTTTACTGGTCCTACAAGCTGCACGACGTCAGCCAGGGGCAGGACGTGACGCCGATGTGGATCGCCCAGGCCCCGCTGGCGGCTGGCGCGGTGCTTTTCGCCATCTGCATCGTCGACAATCTGGTGACGCTCCTTCTCAGGGGGCGTGACAACATCCGCAGCGAAAACCTCGAACAGAGCCACGCGGAATAGGCGGCGGAAGACAATGGATCAGGTCTACTTCGTCGCACTTTTCCTCTTCGCGCTTTTCCTGCTTCTCGGCACGGGCGTCTGGATCGGGCTGGCGCTGCTCGGCGTCGCCTATCTCGGCATGGAGCTGTTCACCATCCGCCCGGTCGGCGACGCCATGATGACGGTGATCTGGCGCTCGTCCTCGTCATGGTCGCTGACGGCGCTGCCGATGTTCATCTGGATGGGCGAGATTCTCTTCCGTACCCGGCTGTCGGAGGACATGTTCAAGGGCCTGGCGCCTTGGATGGCCAAGCTACCGGGCGGCCTGCTTCACACCAACGTCGCCGGATGCACGATCTTCGCGGCGGTTTCTGGCTCCTCCGCCGCAACCCTCCTCACCGTAGGAAAGATGTCAGTGCCGGAGCTACGTGCGCGGAAATATCCCGAACGGCTGGTGATCGGCACGCTCGCCGGCGCCGCCACGCTCGGCCTGATGATCCCGCCCTCGCTGACTTTGATCGTCTACGGCGTCAGCATCAACGAATCCATCACCAAGCTTTTTATCGCCGGCATACTGCCCGGCCTGGTGCTGGCGGCCATGTTCATGGCTTACATCATCGTCGTCTCCAAGGTGGCGAAGGACTTCGATCCTACTCCCGAGCCGGCGATGACGTTCCGCGAGAAACTCGCCAATTCCCGTTTCCTGGTGCCGGTGCTGCTCCTGATCGTCGTGGTCATCGGATCGATGTATGTGGGCATCGCAACGGCGACGGAGGCGGCGACGTTCGGCGTCATCGGCTCGCTGATCCTGGCGGCAGCGCAGCGTTCGCTCACCTGGTCGAGCTTCGTGGAAAGCCTGATGGGCGCGACGCGTACCTCGGCGATGATCGCGCTCATCCTCGCCGGCGCGTCCTTCCTATCGCTCTCCATGAGCTTCAGCGGCCTGCCGCAGCATCTGGCGCAATGGATCGGTTCGCTCGGCCTGAACAAATTCGAGCTTCTGATGGCGCTGCTCGTCTTCTACATCATCGTCGGCTGCTTCCTGGACGGCATCTCCGCCGTCGTGCTGACCATGGCGGTGGTCGAACCGATGATCCGGCAGGCTGGAATCGACATCATCTGGTTCGGCGTCTTCGTCGTCGTGGTGGTCGAGATGGCACAGATCACGCCGCCGGTCGGGTTCAATATCTTCGTGCTCCAGGGCATGACCCGGCACGGCATGGGCTATATCGCGCGCGCCGCCTTCCCGATGTTCCTCATCATGGTGGTAATGGTGTTCATCCTGATTGCATTTCCGGGCCTCGCGACCTGGTTGCCGGAGCATATGGGGCAGGCGCCGGCGTGACATTCCTGCAGGTGATGCTGGGCCATGCGGCGAGGCACGGCCGCTCGATCCTCGTTCTCGGCCTCCTTATCGGCATCCTGTTCCCCGGCCTCGCCGCTACGACGAAATCGTGGCTGGCCGAACTGGTGGCCGGCCTTCTGTTCATCGCAGCGCTCAGGGTCGGCCCGCGCCAGGCGGTCGGGGCGCTCGGCGATTTCGGCAAGTCGCTGGCGCTGGTGGCCGTCTTCCAGGTCGCGATGCCGGTGGCGACGATCCTTGCGTTCGGCCTCCTCGGCTGGCACCAGGGCTGGCATGGGCTGTCCGCCACCGGGCTGGTCCTGATGGTCGCCGCCTCGCCGATCTCGGGCGGCCCAAACCTCGCCATCCTGAGCGGCCATGACCCGGCCCCGGCGCTGAGGCAGCTTGTTCTCGGAACGGCGCTGCTGCCGCTGACGGTGATCCCGGTATTCTGGCTGGCGCCTTCGCTGGGCAGCCCGGCCGAAATCCTCGGCTCCTCCGCGCGGTTGCTGGTGATCATCTTCACCGCCGCGGCCGCCGCCTTCCTGCTGCGCGCCACGATCCTGCGCGAGCCGGCGCCGACGACCCTTGCGGCTCTCGACGGACTCTCGGCCATCCTCATGGCGGTGCTGGTCGTCGGGCTGATGTCGGCCGTCGGACCGGCGCTGCGAAGTGACCCCACGGCGCTGGCACTCAACCTCGCCGTCGCCTTCGCGGCCAATTTCGGATTGCAGATCGGCACGTTCCTGATCTTGCGACGGCGCGATCCAGCCAACGCGGCGCCCCTGGCGATCGTCGCCGGCAACCGCAACATCGCATTGTTCCTGACCGCACTACCATCGACGATCACCGATCCGCTGCTTCTCTTAATTGGCTGCTACCAGGTGCCGATGTTCCTGACGCCGATCATGCTGAACCGCCTCTACAGGCGATAAGCGCCGCGAGGACTCCGCCGTGGTCGTCGGCGAAAAGGCCAAGCTACCGATAATGTTCAATTTAATTCAATTTTTACCCTGTTCCTCACTTCTAGTTGAAACACAAGTCAGATCGCGGAACGATCATGATGGAGAGGAGTTTCCGGCCTGAAGGGAAAATTCGAAGACCATGACGCCGCGATCCTCAGATAGAGCAGACGTGCGAGAAATCTCGCGCCTGATCCGGCGCGAGATAGGCACGGAGACGAACGCCCGCTTCCTCCGCCGCATGCCCTTGTTCAGGACGGACGAGGCGCTTCCCGAGGAAATGCGCGAGATGCTGGCGCGGTTGGAGCACGCGGAAGGGGCCGATTCGCGCTGAACCGCCTGGAGCGGGGCAGTCCGCGCTTCGCCTGTATCCATCCGCCCGTGATCCTGTCGCCAGCGCCTTTTTTGCAAAGTCCCAGACGGGCAAACCGGCCTGGGTCGGGAGATAGGAAGAGTTCTATTCAAATCCGCCAAGCCGCATTAAGCGAAATCCCATCGGGTTGGTCCATAAGCCGGGGTGGCGGGTCAATCTGTGGTGAGGACAATGCAGAGCGATTTCGCTGCCGTGCGGGAACTTCTGGAGTGCGCCTATAATCGGCTCACCGGGGCCGATGCAGCCAGCCAAAGAATAAAAGATACCGTGGACGCGCTGATCGAGGACGTAGCGATCGCGGAATGCCAGCGTTCGCCCATGGTCGTCATTCCCTTCCCTCGGTCGAGGCGTGGCTGACGCCAGATACGACACCCCCGCCAATACGATCTCTCGCCGTGATGGCAAACGAAAGTTGCATTGACGGCGGCGCCTCCGGTCGGCCTTACTGTATCCGATGATCTGGCTCGCTCTGGCCACGGAGGCTGAAGGGAGTCGGGCTCTATGTGCGGGGAGAGGGCGGAATGGCCGGGACGATTCGTCCGGTCAATCGCGACAGACGCGGGAAAATCCAGAATTTTAAACCCATGGGAGGAATTCATGGCAGGATTCAAATCAGGCAATAGCGGCATGGGCGGCGTTTCGCGCCGGCATGTACTGCAACTCGGCGCGGGCGTCGCTTCGGCGACGCTGATCCCCGGCCTCGGCAGCATGGGCTGGGCCTATGCCGACGACAAGCCGGCGATCGGTACATGGCCCGCCGGCTCGCAAGGCGACACGGTCTTTATCGGCGCCGCGGTGCCGCTCACTGGCACCTATGCGGTGCAGGGCGAGGACGAGCGCAAGGGCATGGAACTCGCGGTCGAGCACATCAATTCCGGTCATGACCTGATGAAGGCGATCGCGCCGAAGGTGGACAAGGGGCTGCTCGGCAAGCAGGTCAAGCTGCTTTCGGCGGATTCCGCCGCCAAGCCGAACCAGGCCGTGCAGGTCGAGCAGACCTTCATCAACGACAACAAGATCGTCGTGATGACGGGCTCCACGTCGTCGGCCGTCGCTGTGGCGCTGAACAAGTTCGCCCAGCGCGAGAAGATTCTCTATCTGTCGGCGATCTCCGGCTCCAACGACACCACCGGCAAGGACTGCGTGCGTTACGGCTTCCGCCAGTGCTTCTACGGCGAGACCGCCGCCAACGCCATCGGCCCGGTACTGGTGAAGAATTTCGGCAAGGGCAAGAAGGCGGCGTTCATGACGCCGGACTACACCTACGGCCACACGGTCACCAAGTCGGTCAACGACTACCTGACCAAGAATGGCGGCTGGGAAATGGTCACCAACCAGGTGTCGCCGCTCGGCACGCAGGACTTCAGCCAGTATCTGACCAACATTGCCAATTCCGGCGCCGAATTCCTGATCAACGTCAACTGGGGCCGCGACGCGGTGCTGTCGACGCAGCAGGCCAAGCAGTTTGGTCTCCTGCCGAAGATGAATCTGGTCATCCCCTACCAGATTCCGTTCCTTGCCAAGGAAGTGGGACCGGAACTGACCTCCGGTGTCTTCGCAGCGACCGACTTCTGGTGGACCATGGCCGACGATCCGAAATATCCGCTGGCCAAGCAGTTCGTCGAATCCTTCCAGAAGAAGTACGGCTATCGCCCCGAATGGGGCGCGGAGAACGGCTATATCAGCTTCGCCCACTGGGCGCGGATGGTGTCGGAGGCCGGCAGCTTCTACCCGCCCGACGTCATCAAGCAGTACGAGAAGGGCGAAACCATCCCCTCCTTGGTCGGCGACGTCCACTATCGCCCCGAAGACCACCAGTGCGTGCGCCCGGTCGTCATCGTCAAGGGCAAGGCCCCGAAGGACATGAAGAACGACGAGGATTATTGGGAAGTTCTCGAGGTCGTGCCGGGCGAGCCGCTGATGCAGAAGCCCGACGCCTTCGGCTGCAAGCTCGGCGACTACACCTGAGCGGCGCAAGACCCTCTTTTACCTCCGGCCCAAGGGCCGGGGGTAACCATACAGCGCCTGCCGCCGGACCTGACGGCAGGCGCTGGCGTGTTCGGTCCGGCGGGGCGCCGAAAACCATGATATCGATGTAGAGATGTTCGAATCCATCCACGAATAGGCGGGACAGCGTGGTAAACTGGGCGAATTTCATATCGCAATGCTTCAACGGCCTGGTGCTCGGCGCGCTGCTCGCGCTGATCTCATCAGGCCTGACCATCATCTACGGTACGCTCGGGGTGCTGAACCTGGCGCACGGCGCCATGTTCATGCTTGGCGGCTATGCCGGATGGCTTGCCTACACCTATTCCGGCTCCTTCATTGTTGCCCTGCTCGCCGGTTCCCTGTTCGTGATGCTGGTTGGCGTCGTGACCGAGCGTCTCATCATCCGGCACTTCTACTCGCGCCCGCATGAGGACCAGCTTCTCGTCACCTTCGGCCTCGGTATCGTCTTCGTCGAAGCCGTGCGCTTCTTCTTTGGCAGCCTGTCGAAGATGACGCCGCCGCCGGCGATCTTCCAGGGCATCACAAATCTCGGCTTCATGTTCTATCCGACCTATAGGCTGGCGGCGCTCGGTATCGTCGCGGTCGCCCTGCTGGCGCTCTATTTCGTGCTCTACCGCACCCGCATCGGCATGATCGTGCGCGCCGGCATCGAGGATTCGGTGATGGTCGATTCGCTTGGGATCGATGTCTACAAGGTCTTCATGCTGGTCTTCGGCATCGGCGCCATGGCCGCCGGGTTCGCCGGCATCGTCAACGCGCCGGTGGTTTCGATCGCGCCCGACGTCGGCGAGGCGATACTGGTGCAGACATTCGTCGTCGTCGTCATCGGGGGCGTGGGCTCGTTTCCCGGGGCTATCCTCGGCGGGCTCATCGCCGGCGAGATCATCTCCATCACCTCGATGTTCAATCCCGGCTACGCCTATATCATGCTGTTCGTGGCGATGACGCTGGTGCTGGTGCTCCGTCCTCACGGGCTTCTCGGCACGGCCGATCGCGAATAGGGGCGACGCTCGATGCTCAGACAACGCCCCTTACTCGTCGAAGCCCTGACGGCCCTGGCGCTGATCGCGGTGCCATTCGTCCTGCCGCATCTCGGCTTCGCGCCGACGACGATCAACCGCATCCTCGTCTGGGGCCTCTTCGGTCTCGGCTTCGATATTTTGTTCGGCTACACCGGCCTGCTGTCCTTCGGCCAGTCCGCCTTCTACGGCACCGGCGGCATGGTGGCGGCGTATCTGCTTACGGTGGCCGGCTTCCCCTATGTTGTGCCCTCGGTGGTCGCCGGCGCGGTGGTCGCCGGCGTCATTGGCTATCGGGTCGGGCTGATCGCGCTCAAGCGAACCCGCATCTATTTCGCCATGATCACCGTCGCCATCGCGGAAGTCTTCTTCTTCGTCGAGTTCAATCCGCTTTCCGACTACACCGGCGGCGAGAATGGCCTGCCCGGCGTGCCGACGCCCAGCGTCTATCTCGGCTTCACCACCATCCAGTTCGATACGAACTGGTCGATGTACGCCTTCCTCGCCTTCTGGTATTTCGTCGGACTGGTCATCGCGCTCAGGATCGTGCGCTCGCCGGTCGGCGCGATCCTTTCCGCCATTCGCGACAACCCGCTGCGGGCGCAGGCGCTCGGGCACAATATCCACGGCTACAAGCTCACAGCCTTCGTGGTGGCGGCCGTTTATGCGGGATTTGCCGGGGGGCTGCTAGGCCTGATGCAGGGCTTCATGCCGCCCGACGCCTTCATGTTCGACACGTCGGGCCAGCTTGTGATGCAGACGGCGATCGGCGGCGCCGGAACGTTGTTCGGACCGCTGCTCGGTGCGGCGGTGTGGCTCTTTCTGAGCGATTTCCTCCAGACGACGCTGCATCTGGGCGCCACCTGGAAGCTCATTCTCGGCATCGTATTCGTGCTTCTGGTCTGCTTCCTGCGTCGCGGCATCGTAGGGGCGATCATCGATCTCTACCGGCTGTCGGCAGGACGCGGCAGGAAGGCAGAACCGGCCGACGCACCCGCCGACGCCCTGCCGGAAACGCCTGTTGTCGTCGATTCCATGCCACCCCGTCACAGGGAAGTGGATCGGACGTCCGGTCCGATCCAGCAGGCGACAGGCCTGACCAAGCGCTACGGCGGCATCGTCGCCAACAGCGACAACGATTTAACCGTGAACCATGGCGAGATGCGAGGCATCATCGGGCCGAACGGCGCCGGCAAGTCGACCTTCTTCAAGATGCTCACCTGCGAGGTTCCGCCGAGCGCCGGCAAGATCGTATTCGAGGGCCGCGACATCACCGGCAAGGGGGTAGCCGACGTCTGCCAGCTCGGTCTCACCAAGAGCTACCAGATAAACCAGCTCTTCGACCGGCTGACGGTGCGCCAGAACCTGACCATCGCCGCGCTTGGCGAGATCCGCGGGAAATTCCGGCTCGATCTTTTCAACAGCATTCGCGGGATCCCGGGTCTCAACGACCAGGTCGAACATACTCTTGCCCTCGTGAACCTCGCGCATCGGGCCGATTCGCCGGTGTCCGAGCTCGCCTATGGCGAGAAGCGGCGCCTGGAGATCGGCCTGGCGCTCGCCACCTCGCCGAGCCTGCTCCTGCTCGACGAGCCGCTGGCCGGCATGAGCCCGCAGGAACGTGTCGCGACCGTAGCGCTATTGAAGTCGATTGCCAGAGGACGCACGCTGATCATCATCGACCACGACATGGACTCGCTGTTCGAGCTGGTCGAGAAGGTGACCGTGCTGCAGGAGGGCCGCGTGCTCGTGGAAGGCACGCCCGAAGAGATCAAGTCCAACGCGAAAGTGCAGGAAGCCTATCTCGGCGGCGTCCATGGAGAGATGGCATGAGCCTGCTCGAAGTCAGCGGACTGAACAGCTACTACGGCGACAGCCATATCCTCTTCGACGTCGCGCTGCGCGTCGACAAGCACGAGGTCGTGGCGCTTCTCGGTCGCAACGGCGCCGGCAAATCGACGACGCTGAAAAGCCTCATGGGGGTGGTGACGCCCAGGACCGGCAGCGTCAGGCTCGACGGAATGGAGCTCGCCGGCCGGAAAGCGCATGCGATCGCCCGCCACGGCATGCAGCTCGTGCACGAGGACCGGCGCGTCTTCGGTAGCCTGAACGTGGAGGAGAACATCATCCTCGCCGGGTTGACCGCCGAGAACAAATGGCCGCTCGATCGCATCTACACCATGTTCCCGCGCCTGAAGGAACGGCGCACGAGCCGCGGTACCGATCTTTCCGGCGGCGAGCAACAGATGCTCGCGATCGCGCGCGCGCTGGTGCGCGACCCCAAGATCATCCTGCTCGACGAACCCTTCGAGGGGCTGGCGCCGGTCATCGTGCAGGATCTGGTCCGCGCCTGCCACGAGCTGGCGGCGTCCGGCCAGACTATCGTTCTGGTCGAACAGAACCTGGCAGCGACGCTGGCGCTGGCCAGCCGCGTCTACATCATCAACAACGGCCATATCGCGCATGAAGGCCCGGCGGCCGAGATCAAGGCGCAGCCCGACCTCCTGCAACGCTATCTGGGCGTGTGATGCTGCCGCGACGTTATCCCGGGGCGTGTCCCGGGGATCTGCCGAGCGCGACTAAGAGGCTTCACCTGTGTAGCCGTATAGAAGGCGAAGCCTCGCCTATCGGCAACTCCGTCGATGCCCGGGACAAGTCCGAGAATGACGGCTGACAGTCCCTGCCTGCTG
>JBQCFA010000535.1:0-4186 GCA_051959695.1 Rhizobiaceae bacterium | reverse complement strand
AAAGATCGCGGCGGCACGGTCGGCGAGACAGGTGGGGAGCAGTGAAACAGGCGGGATCAGAAATCGCCGGACGGGCGGCCGCGAGGTCGCACATAATTTACTAGATGAGCGAGCTTTCGGCCGCCCGTCTTCCCGACCTTCCAATCCCCGAGCGGCAGGGCCGCGTCGGGCCGGGAGACTTGGGTGAATGGCATTCGACAAAAGCTCCACGACGAAAGAAGCATGCGCGGCGAAGGCTGAAACATCAGCTTGTGCATTGCGGACGGGCACGGTTCACGCTAATCGGTTTAGGACCTGCCGACACGCAGCCGTTGACGACTGCAGGGATGGAGTGAGCCGACAGGGAAGCGATGCGCGTTCGTAGTACCTACCCCAGGCGTATGTCCGCCAACCGGCGGCTGATCCGGAGCGTATCGTGATGGCCGCCGCGGCCACCCGGTATGGCGACGACCCTGCCGTGCCGGTCATGCAGGTCGAAGGTCTGTCCAAATCCTTCGGCCCGGTAGAGGTGTTGCGCAATATCGACCTCTCCTTCCAGCCGGGAAAGGTGCACGCCATCATCGGCGAGAACGGCGCCGGCAAATCCACCCTGATGAAGATCCTCGCCGGCCATTTGGCGCCGACGAAAGGCACGATCCGCATCGACGGCGAGCCCGTGACGTTCGCCGGTCCGGTCGATGCCGAGGCGCGCGGCATCGTCCTGGTGCATCAGGAAATTCTGCTGGCGCCCGACCTGAACGTGGCGCAGAACCTTTTCCTCGGCCGCGAATTGTCGAACGGCCTTGTCGTCGACGATCGCACCATGAACGAACGGGCGGCGAAGGCGGTGCGCGGGCTCGGCGCCGAGATCGATCCGAAGATGGTGGTGGGCAGGCTCTCCATCGCCCAGCGGCAACTGGTGCAGATTGCGCGCGCTCTCCTGGTGCCGCATCGCGTCGCCATCTTCGACGAACCCACGGCCTCGCTCACTCCCGTCGAGACCGAGGCGCTCCTCAAGGTGATCGAGGATATACGGAATTCCGGCATCGCGGTGCTCTACATCTCGCATCGCCTGCCCGAGGTGAAGGCGATCGCCGACACGGTCTCCGTGCTGAGGGACGGCAACCTGGTGGCGACCCACCCGGCCGCCGACCTGCAGCCCGTCGACATGGCGCGCCTGATGGTCGGGCGCGATGTCTCCAAGCTCTACCCCGACCGTCACGCCCATGCTGCCCGCGAGCCGGTGCTCGAGGTCGAGGATTTTTCCGTGCCAGGCTACGCTGCCGGCGCCTCCTTCGTGCTGGGCAAGGGCGAGATCCTCGGCTTTGCCGGGTTGGTCGGCGCTGGCCGCACGGAATTGCTGGAGGGCTTGGTCGGACTGAGGCCCGGCCATGGCACGGTCAGGCTATCCGGCAAGCCGGTCCACTTCGCCGACGTGCATGAGAGCATGAAGGCCGGCATCGTCTATCTGAGCGAGGACCGGAAGGGCAAAGGCCTGCTCTTGCAGCAGGATCTGCGCGTCAACCTCACGCTCGCCTCGCTCGGCCGCTTCATACGCGGCCTCGTCATCGATCGAGGCAGGGAGCGCGCAGCGCTCGACGAAGCGATCGGCGAATTCGACATCCGCGCCGGGCGCAAGGAAATGTTGGCCGGCCAGCTTTCCGGCGGCAACCAGCAGAAGCTGCTGCTCGCCAAGATGATGATGCTCGAGCCGGAAATCGTCGTCATCGACGAGCCGACGCGCGGCATCGACATCGGCACAAAGGAACAGATCTATAAATTCGTCGCCGGTCTTGCAGAGGCGGGCAAGTCTGTGATCGTCATCTCGTCCGAAATGCCGGAGCTGATCGGCATCTGCGACCGCATCGTCGTCATGCGCGCCGGACGCATCGTCGGCGAGGTGACCGGCGAGCACATGACGGAAAACGAAATCGTCGTATTGGCGACAGGCGCCACATCCGAGGAGGCCGCCCTGGTGGCGGAATGACCATGACCGAACTCACGGCCGGCGCCGGCAAGAAGACGCAGCGATCATGGAAGGACATGGACCTGAGAGCCGTGGCGCCGTTTGTGGCGCTCCTGCTGCTCCTGGTCCTCGGCGCCTTCGCGAGCCCGAACTTCCTCAGCATCGACAATCTGCTCAACGTGCTTACGCGCAGCGCCTTCATCGCCATCATCGCGGTCGGCGCGACCTTCGTCATCTCGGCCGGCGGGCTCGACCTTTCGGTCGGTTCCATGGTGGCTTTCGTCGCCAGCCTCATGATCATGTTCATGAACAGCGGCGTCATCACCAGCCTGCCCCTCATGCTGGTCGCGGCGATGCTGCTCGCCATCGTCATCGGCGCCGCCTGCGGGCTGGCGAACGGGCTCATCACAACGGTCGGCCGCATCGAGCCCTTCATCGCCACGTTAGGCACGATGGGCATCTTCCGCGGCCTGACCACCTGGCTGTCGCAGGGCGGCGCGATCACGCTGCGCTCCTCGGACCTGCAGAGCCTCTACCATCCGGCCTATTTCGGAGCGGTGCTCGGCGTGCCGGTGCCGATCATCGTCATCGTCGCCACCGCCGCCATCGGCGCCTTCGTCCTCTACCGCACGCGCTACGGTCGCCACGTCATCGCCGTCGGCTCCAACGAGGACGTGGCGCGATATTCCGGCATCCCGGTGAACCGCGTGCGCACCTGGACCTACATCATTCAGGGGTTTTGCGTGGCGATCGCCGTGCTGCTCTACGTGCCGCGGCTGGGCTCGACGTCGGCGACGACGGGCACGCTGTGGGAATTGCAGGCGATCACGGCCGTCGTCGTCGGCGGCACCGCCCTCAGGGGAGGCGTCGGACGCATCTGGGGAACGATCTGCGGCGCCTTCATCCTCGAGATCGTCGGCAATATCATGCTCTTGTCGAACTTCGTCAGCGAATATCTGATCGGGGCGATCCAGGGCGCCATCATCATCATCGCCATGCTGGTGCAGCGTTTCCTGATGCGCCGGTCATGAGCTTCTACCACTTATTCGGGGTGCGCCGGGCGCACCCCGGCCGGGTAAACTGGGGGCCCGGTAGACAATCCTCGGGAACCAAGGGAGAAGAAAATGCGTAGAGTGTTGATGGGCATGGCGGTCGCGATGGCCGCGCTTGTCGGCGTCGCCCATGCCGACGACAAGAAACTGACCATGGGCGTTTCCATTCCGGCCGCGGACCATGGCTGGACGGCAGGCGTCGTCTATCATGCGCAGCGGGTGGCCAAGCTTCTGATGGCAGAGCATCCTGGCCTCAACGTCATCGTCAAGACATCGCCCGACGCGGCGACCCAGGCGAACGCGCTCGAGGATCTGACCACTCAGGGCATGAACGCGCTGGTGATCCTGCCCTCCAATCCGGATCCGCTCGTCAACGCCATCAAGCAGGTAAAGGGCAAGAACATCTTCGTCACGCTGGTCGACCGTGCGCCGGCCAACAACGACGATTCCGTCCGCGACCTTTACGTCGCCGGCAACAACCCGGCGCTCGGTGAAGTCGCTGGCAAGTATATCAAGGAGCATACGCCGAATGCGCAGGTGGTGGTCATCCGCGGTCTGCCGATCCCGATCGACCAGCAGCGCCAGGACGGCTTCGACAAGGCGATTGCCGGCTCGGGCGTCAAGGTGCTGGAGAAGCAGTTCGGCAACTGGAACCGCGACGACGCCTTCAAGGTCATGCAGGACTACCTGACCAAGTTCCCGAAGATCGACGTCGTGTGGTGCCAGGACGACGACATGGCCGTCGGCGTGCTGCAGGCGATCGAGCAGGCCAAGCGCACCGACATCCAGTATGTCATCGCCGGCGCCGGCTCCAAGGACATGGTCAAGAAGGTCATGGACGGCGACAAGCTGATCCCGGTGGACGTGCTCTATCCGCCGGCCATGGTCGGCACCGCGATGGAACTCACCGCGGCTGCCCTCTACGATCAGGTCCCGGTGCGCGGCAACTACATCCTCGACGCGACGCTCGTCACCAAGGACAACGCCAAGGACTTCTACTTCCCGGATTCGCCGTTCTGATCCTGGAAGCTTGAGGCCATCGAAGGCTGGCTCCGACATTTATTGTCCCCGTCCTCGCGACGGGGACTTTTTTTATCCACGCGGCGCTGCGCCGGCTTACACTGTCGCTTGGCGATGACGTTGGAGGATGCCTTCATATTCGCATGTCCTGACCCTAGCGCATGAAGGC
>JBQCFA010000534.1:0-7968 GCA_051959695.1 Rhizobiaceae bacterium | reverse complement strand
CGCCCTTCTTGCCCATCGAAAGCTTGGAGCCCTCGGTGGTCGGCTTGCCCGACAGGATGTCGTTCATGATGTAGGTCGAGGAATAGCCGTAATCGACCGGGTTCCAGATCGCGAACGTATCGCAGGCGCCCTTCAGCACGTAGTCCTTCATCTCCGAAGGCAGGCCGAGCCCGGTAATGTAGACCTTGCCGATCAGGCCGCCGTCGACGATCGCCTTGGCGCCGGCGCGGATGCCGATGGTTGTCGGCGAGATCACGCCCTTCAGGTTCGGATGCGCCTTCACCAGGCCCTGCATCTCACGATAGCTCTTGTCGTCCTGGTCGTCGCCATAGACGGTCGCCACCAACGGCATGTCCTTGTATTTGGGGTCCTTCCACTCTTCCTTCATGGCCGCGATCCAGGAATTCTGGTTTGTCATGGTGGAGGCTGCCGAGAGGATGGCGACCTCGCCCTTGTAGTTGAGGGTCTTGCCGATCATCTGCACCTGCTTGGCGCCGATCAACGGCGTCGAGGAGGCAGAGAGATGGACGAGGCGGCCCTCGGGCGCGATCGCCGAATCGAAGCTCATCATCTTGATGCCGCGCTGCATCGCCTTCTTGCCGACCGGCACCAGCGCGTTGGCGTCGTTGGCCGAGACGATGATGCCGTCGACATGCTGCGCGATCTGCGCGTCGATGACCGCGATCTGGTCCTCCGCCGTCGGCTTGGCCGACGCGGTGTAGATGATCTCGATGCCGCCGATTTCGGCCGCCGCCTTCTTGGCGCCGTTGGCGCAGGCGTCGAAATAGCTGTTGCCGAGGTTCTTGACGATCATGGCGATGCGTGTGTCGGCGGCGCGCGCCCGCCCCGTCAGGATGGCCGGCGCGGCGGCGGCGAAGGTCGCCCCGGCGCCAAGCTTGAGCACGGTACGGCGTGTGGTCTTCATGGCAATTTCCTCCCTGCCAATACGTCTATCACGGGTCCGGCACAGCCGGACCGTCCGCCCATCAGGCGGCGCGATGGCGCCTACGGCCATTCGGCCGGCGGCGATCGTCGCGAGCAAACTAGCACCAATCGCGGCGGCAGCAACATGCGTCGAAACGTTTTGCCGCAGCATGGAATTGCGCGTCGGCGATCCGCGTGAATCTAGCCGGCCGTGGCCAGGCGGACGGCCAGCACCGCCCGGACCAGTTCCCGCAAATCCGGCTCGTCCGGGTCCACGGCCTTGCCGGCTCGTCCCATGCGCTCCTGGATTTCCGCGGTTTCGGCGGCGATCCCGCCCCTGAGACGGAGCGCGTCCAGCGTCGCCGCGCTCTCGCGCATCTCCGCCGCCCGCCTTGCGCCGTGACGCAGCGTGCGTTCGAATTGATAGGCTGCGGTCTTAGGCAGGTCGAGGCCGGGAAAGCTGGAGGAAAGCGAGGCGAAAATCTCCTCGAAGCAGCCCGAAGCCTCCGCCGCGAGCAACGCTTCCACCGTGATCGCCTCCAGTCCTTTCACGAAAACGGAGCGCACCATCTTGATGGCGGTCGCGGCGCCCGCACGGTCGCCGACGACGCGAAGGTCGAACCCCAACGCCGCCATCGCCGTCGCCAGCCATTCCGCAGGCGCGCCCGCCAGCAGCACCGGCGTGCGGTGGCCGCGCGGGTGGACCGGCGCCATGACCGCCATGTCGAGATAGGCGGCGCCGGCATTCGTCACCTCCTCCGCCGTCTCCCGCTTGCGTTCCGGCGACACCGAATTGAGGTCGATGACCACTTGCCCCTGGACCAGGTGTGGCAGTAGCGACCGCGCCGCGATCAGGCTCTGGTCGGCGGTGACGGCGCTGATGATCCAGTCCACGTCGGAGAAGCCGGCGGGCGTCTCGGCAACGGTGACCTTCCGCTCGCGCATGGCGGCGCGCATCGCGCCCGCCTGTTTCTCGTCCTCCAGAAGGAGATCATAGGCCGCGAAGGCAACCCCCTCGGGCTCGAGGCTGTCGCAGAAGGCGCGTGCGACCTCGCCGAAACCGATGAACCCGATACGCACCATGTACCTCCGCCAATGACGTTACCGTCCGAACACCACGCCGTCGAAGAGCTTGCGCGCGGTGCGCAGGATGCCGGCCTTGAGCAGATTGCCCGCCGAATCCAACGTCGCCACGACGGTCATCTCGCCGGTCGGATGCTCGATGGAAAGTGATTTTTCCTGCCCTTCCGGCAGCGTGGCAAGCTTCGCCGCAGGTCCGTCCGGCAGCAGGCATGCCGTCGCCACCGACACCGCGCCGAGCACGCCAATCGCGTCGTGGCAGCGATGCGGGATGAAGGTGCGCGTCGAGATGGCGCCGCCGTCGAGCGCCTTCGAGACCATCGTCATCTTCGGCACGGACTTGTCCGCCACGTCGCCGAGATTCATCAGCGGCCCGGCCTTCAGGCGGATGGCTTCCAGCTTCTTGCGCAAAGCCTCGTTCGCTTCCAGTTCGGCCGGCGTCTCGGTGCCCTCGATGCCCATGTCGGCGGCGGCGAGCACGACGCAGGGCATGCCATTGTCGATCAGGGTGCAGGCCACTCCGTCGATCATGTCGACCGCGTTTCCCGTCGGCAGGAGCGCACCGCAGCTCGAGCCGGCCGTATCCTCGAAGACGATCGGCACGGGTGCGGCCGTCCCCGGCACGCCGTCGATACGCGCCTCGCCGTCATAGCGGACGCACCCGCCAGGCGTCTCGATGGTCGCCACGGCCGCCTGGCCGGTGTTCTCCATGAAGATGCGGACTTCCGTTCGTCCGCCGGCGGCCTTCACCAGCCCGCGCTCGATGGCGAAGGGGCCGACGCCGGCCAGCATGTTGCCGCAATTCTGCTGGTCGGTGACGATCGGCCGGTCGACGAAGATTTGCAGGAAGAGGTAGTCGACATCGATGCCGGGCCGCTGCGAGCGGCGCACCACCGCGACCTTGGAGGTCAGCGGGTTGGCGCCGCCCATGCCATCGATCTGGCGTGGGTCCGGCGAGCCCATGGCGGAAAGCAGGAAGGCGTCGCGCGCGATGATGTCGGACGGCAGGTCCTCGGCGAGGAAATAGCCGCCCTTCGAGGTTCCGCCGCGCATCCACATGCAGCGGATACCGTCCATCGTCGTGTCCATGTCGTCCGTCTCCCGAGCCGGCACCGCGTCGGCTCAGATATATTTCAATCCCTTGGCCGCCAGCTTCTCGCGCATGCCGTATATGTCGAGGCCGAGCTCGCCGGCGGCCAGACGCTTGCGCTTTTCGGCCTCGTTGGCGATGCGCGCCTCGGCCTTCTTCAGGACATCGGCGGCCTCCTCGCGCCTGACGACGCAGACGCCGTCATCGTCGGCGACGATCACGTCGCCCGGCATGACATGCGCGCCGGCGCAAACGATCGGCACGTTGACCGAACCCAGGGTCTCCTTGACAGTGCCTTGCGCGTGCACCGCCCTCGACCAGACCGGAAACTTCATCTTCGTCAGATCGGCGACGTCGCGCACGCCGGCTTCGATCACGAGACCCTGGCAGCCGCGCATCTGCGCCGAGGTAGCGAGCAGGTCGCCGAAATAGCCGTCGGTCGAGGGACTGGTCGGCGCCAAGACGAGGATGTCGCCCTCCTTCACCTGCTCTATCGCGACGTGCAGCATCCAGTTGTCGCCGGGCGGCGCCGAGATGGTCAGCGCCGAACCGGCGATGGATGCGCCGCGCCAGATCGGTGTCATATGGTGGGCCATCAGGCCGCTGCGCCCCTGCGCCTCGTGGACGGTCGCCACGCCGCATGCGCCGAGCCGGCGGATGGTGTCGGCTTCGGCGCGCTCGACGTTCCGTACGACCACGCCCGACATCAGAGTTCATCCACCGTGCGCGGAAAGACCGACTGGAAGCCTTCCGCATGGGTTGCGGCGCGTCCGCCGGACTGGCCGCCGGAATTGCGCTGGAAATGATTGCCACGGTTCTCGGCGACATTGGTGTAGTAGTGCCAGAGGTGCTGCTGGCCCTCCATGCATTCGATCGCGGCCCGTTTCTTGTCCCAGACTTCGGATATGTCGAGGAAGACGTCCGGCTTCCAGCCCATCTGCTCGGTCTGGTGCGGCTCGAACAGATAGAGCTGCGGCGCGCCGAGCACCTTCTGGCCCGGATTGTGGCCCCAGGCCTGCGCCACCATGCGGCATTCGAGCGCCACCTGCGTCGCGTACATGTGGTCGGTGTTGTAGGGGTCGTAGCTGGAATGGCTGAGCATGAAGGCCGGCTGCACGGCGCGGATCACGTCGACCAGCCGGAATTTGGCGTCCTGGTCCATTACCAGCGGATAGTCGCCAAGGTCGAAGAACTGGATGTCGTGGACGTCGAGGGCACGGGCCGCGGTTTCGGCCTCCTTGCGGCGCGCCGTCTTCACCCTGTCGAGCGTCATGCCTTCCTGCTTCCACAGCTTGGCGCTTTCGCCGCGCTCGCCGAAGGAGAGGCAGACCACGGTCACGTCGTAGCCCTTCTTCTGGTGCAGCGCGATGGCGCCGCCGCAGCGCCACACGAAATCCGCGGCGTGGGCGCTGATGACGAGTGCCGTCTTCGGCATGAAATCCTCCTTCTCGCCGCCTATTTCTTCACCGGCGGCGTGCCGTGCGTGTGGAACGTCTCGATGGTCTTCAGCCCCCAGGCCTGGCCTTTTTTCCGTTCTGCCTCGGTCCATGTCACCGTCGGCCAGTCTGGCCTGAGGATGAGCCGGGCACCGGCATTGGCGACTTCCACCCGGTTTCCCGCCGGCTCGTAGACATAGAGGAAGAAGGTCTGCTGGATCGCGTGCTTGTGCGGCCCGGTTTCGATGAAGACGCCGTTCTCGAGGAAGATGTCGGCGGCGCGCAATACGTCCTCGCGCTGGTCGGTGACGTAGGTGACGTGGTGGAAACGACCCTGGACGCCGGTGTGATCCTCCGCGTAGGCGATGTCGTAGCCCTTGTTGTTGACGGTGAACCAGCAGCCGCCGAGCCGGCCGTTGTCGAGCCTAATCTGCTCGGTGACCCGGCTGCCCAGCGCCGCGACCATGAACTCCTTGATCGCCGAGACATCCGCCGCCAGCAGATTGACGTGGTCGATACGGCGCGGACAGACGCCGCGGCCGTGATATTTCTGGGCGTTGTTCTTGATGGCGGGCCTTTCCCCGGGCGGCGCCTCATAGATTTTCGTGTCGAAGTAGAGCTCGAAAATATGGCCGTCCGGGTCGCGGAACTGGTAGGCGCGGCCGTGGCCGAGATCGCCGTCGCTCCAGCCGAGGCCGCAGCCCATCGCCTCGATCGCCTTGACCCGCCGCTCGAGCGCTTCCGGGGACGACGTGCGGTAGCCGACATGGCCGACACCGGTCGTGTGATGCCGCGTCAGTTTCAGCGTATGGAACTCGTAGTCATCGAAGGCGCGCAGATAGGCGCTCTTCTCGTCGCGTCCACTCTCGGTCAGTCCGTAGACGCGCGTGAAGAAGTCGAGGCTCTCCTCGAACTTGTCGGTATACATCTCGACATGGCCGAGATGAGCGACGTCAAAACACGGCTCCGCCATGTCTCCTCCTTGTAGCGGCCGCAGGATATGCCACGGAAAGCCCTCGCGCCGCCAGCCGGATTGCCGCGGAATGGATTGTTCCAGTCCGGCCCTTGCCCGCAACGGTGTCCGGCCACGATCCGCCCTGGGACCGCAGCCGGACGCCCCCCCTGACGCGGCGTCCTGGTCGCCGCGAGCGTCAAGCCTAGGCGTGTTTCGTGCGCCAGCTTTCCGCGTAGTTCTCGCGTGCTTCCCGCGCATAAGGCGTTGGGGAGACGCGAACCCTGATCTTCGCCTGTGTGTGCTTCTCCGTCGATGTCTTGTCCGTGCCGCCGTCAGGCTCGCCCCAGATCACCGTCAGCACGTCGCCTTCCTTGACGTCGGCATCGACGACACCGAGCGACAGCATGCAGCGCTCGTTATAGCTGTACCCGTTGAACATGGAGAGGCCGACCAGCTTGTCGCCATGCATCACCTTGTCAAAACTCGACGATGCATAGTTTGACAGCGGGAAGTCGATCCACTTGGCGTGGGACTGTCCCGGCTCGAAAGCCGAGGCGATGACTTTCACCACGTCCTCCGCGTTCCATTCGAAAGTGACCTTGCGGCGTTGCGGCTTCGTGTCCTTTTCGGCCTTCATCTTCTCCAGCGCGGCGCGGCCGACGAAGTCGTGGTCGAACTTGACGTAGATGCCGTAGCCGAGCTCGTAGGGCGACAGATAATAGTCGCGAATGTCGTCGGAGACATAGGAGCCGCCGATCGAACCGGTCGCCTCGTAGGAATCGGCGCCCAGCCATTCGCGGTAAGGTTTCAGTTCCTCGCCCGTATAGATCGCCGGCAAGGGGGACGGGATCCAGCCGGATTCAAGCGTGTTGGTCGCGTAGGCGCGGCTGCCGACCGGCCAGAGCTCCACGCCGGCCTCTTCCGCCGCCTTGAAGATCGCCGCCCGGATTTCGTCCTTCTCGGCATAGGGACCCCAGATCTCCAGCCCCGGCGCGCCGGCCATGCCATGGCGCAGCGCCTGCACCTTGCGGCCGGCGACGTTGATCCAGTCGACGTGGAAGAACTTGATGTCCGGGATCGGCCCGCCGTTCATCTTCTCGAAGATCTTCGGCGCGTCAGGCCCCTGGATCTGGAAGCGGTAGTGGACGCGCTTCACCTCCTTGCCGTCCGGGCGCGAGGGTGAGCGCGGATCGTGGGTCACCTTGATGTCATGCTTGCCGAGCGAAGCGTTGTATTTCAGCCAGTTCGCGGTCGGCGCGCGGCCGACGAGGATGAATTTGTCCTCGCGCTCGCGGAAGATGATCATGTCGCCGATGACATAGCCGTCCGGTGAAACCGGGACGAAATGCTTGGCCCGGTTAAGCTCGAAATTGGCGAATGAGTTGATCGCCAGCCCCTCGAGGAATTTCGCGGCATCCGGTCCCTCGACGATCAGTTCGTCCATATGGTGCGACTGGTCGAACAGCACGGCGCTGTCGCGCCAGGCACGCTGTTCCTCGCGCCAGTTGGAGAATTCCGGCGCGACCACCGGGTATACATAGATGCCCAGTTTGGAATTGCGCAGCACCGGGACGATGTTGCCTTTGTCCTTGATTAGGGCTTCAAGGCTGGATTTGCTCACGCTCGCTCCTCCTCGGTATACTCAGATCATGTATACATTCTCTCGCGCAGCCGACTGTAAATTGCAAGCACTTCCTGCCGGAAGGCATGCCTGACGTCGGCTGGATGACGGATGTCGCCTGGCGTTCAGCGTATGATCAGGTAGGCGCCGCTTATCAGGGCGAAAACCAGGACGGCGATCCGCATTCCCTTGCCGCCGATCCGCCTGTGCACGATCTTCGACAGCGCGGTGCCGACGATGACCAGCGGTATGAGGTAGAGTGCCGCGAGCAGCTGGCCGGCGTTGATCTTGCCCGACACCGCGAGCAGCACGAGCGACATCACTTCGCCGACGAGGAAGCATAATGCCACGGTCGCCCGCAGCGTCGAGCCGCCGGTGTGCTGGTAGAGCAGCGCCAGCGGCGGCCCGCCGATACCGGTAGCGGTTTCCGTCACCCCGGTGAATATCCCCACCCCGATCGCCGCCGGGCGATTGGGCGTGAACGGAGGCACGGCGAGCGCCGCGGCGGCGGCTATGACCGTGAACCAGCCGACGGCGAGGTCCAGTTGATGCACCGAGAGCGCGGCCAGCAGCCATGCGCCCGCGAAGGTCCCCGCGAAACGCCCGACCGTGATCCATTTGAACCCCGGCCAGTCGATCGCGCCCCGTTCGCGCCACGCGACATGAGCGTTGAGCGGCAGCATCAGGATCAGCAGCATGACAGGCAGCAGGCCGGGCTGGAGAATCCCCACGATCGGCGCGAGCATCAGCGCGAAGCCGATGCCAAGCGCGCCCTGGATAAAGGCGGAGAAGAACACCGCCGCGGCAAGGAACGAGACTACGGTAATGCTCAATGATAATGCCCCATTTCGCGAAAGGCGCC